>PMNN01000112.1 GCA_003161815.1 Methanobacterium sp.
TTACTAGCCTTTGTAGGGGAGCGGACTT
The DNA here is from genome assembly GCA_003161815.1 of Methanobacterium sp. Lineage (GTDB taxonomy): Archaea > Methanobacteriota > Methanobacteria > Methanobacteriales > Methanobacteriaceae > Methanobacterium_A. Next base: position 29 of record PMNN01000112.1, read on the forward strand.
CAGGTACATTAGGACGACTTTTATCCACACCATTACGAGAGAGTGAAATAGTATTAGGATATGCAATAGCATTTGGGATTATAGGAACTATTCAGGCAGCCTTTCTATTAACCGTTGCACTTCTAGTTTTCAAAATAATAGTAGTGGGAAATGTTTTATTAGCCTTCTTAGTAATTGCATTGTTGGCTGTAGTGTCTCAGGCATTGGGTATATTATTATCTAGTCTAGCTAAAAGAGAGGGTCAGGCGGTTCAATTTATACCATTCATAATATTACCAGTATTCCTACTTTCAGGAATATTCTGGCCCATACAAGCCATACCCACCTGGTTAAGACCATTTTCATATCTAGTGCCAGCCACTTATGCGGTGGATGCTAACCGGGCAGTTTTCTTAAAAGGATGGGGATTAGATAAAATATGGCCGGATATCCTCGCATTAATTATCTTCGCGATTATATTCCTACTTTTGGCGATTTTATATTTGAAAAGAAGGACAGATTAAAAAGTCTTATAATTTTTTATTCTTTTTTTTAAGAATATGGATTTAAAACTAGTCTTCGCAATCCTAATAATTTATAAATCCTTTTTTTAATAATTAATTCCTTTTTATCGAGTAAGATTCTACGTATAAGATCACCTAATCCGCCGCCGGTTAAAACATCCATTACATAATCACCGAAGGTGGGTTCTGTGATCAATAACTTATCTATCAAATAATATTTGAGGTTCACCCTCCGGATGAAAGCTATTAAGATTGAAGTAATTATCAGAAGAACTAATACAATTAAAAATACTTCCAAACTTCCCCAACCATGATAATTAGCTATATTAAATCCTAAGAGTGTGTATATGATACCGAGACTAACACCGAATGAATGATTACCCACTTCACCCATCATAATTTTTCCTTTATAATCCAATGGGGCGTATCCAAGGCAAGCTGCTAAAATAATTAAGGCAAGAGAATAGGGGTTTCCTGTGGTTAAATAAAGAAGCAAAGCCATTATTAAACTTATTATAATCACAGTTGAGCAGGCTGCTCCCGGTTGCATGTCAGCGATATTCAATGGTTGTATCATCAAAGCAATGAGAATAGCTACCGGCCCGAGGTAATAGAATCCCACAATCATAACCAGTAACATGCCGATACCCCTTGAGAGCTGGCCTAATTCAACTGGAAGATCGCCGATTTTTTTTCTACCTATTAAATCATCAACGAATGCAAATACTCCTATTAAACCAATTAAATAATTCCAGGGGAATGGGAAAAATAATATTAATACTATGAATGGAGCTAAACCCACTGCACGAGGTGTTCCACCTCTCACCGAAGTGTATAGATTCCCTCCCAATCTGGTAATTATTGTTTTAATTAGCAGGGTTAAAAATGCCGATAAAATAAAAACAATTAATATAAGGATTATTTGATTCAAAATTTATTCACCATTTTATACTATTAACTATAAACCCTTAGAATTTAACTTTAATTTTACAAAAAATTAGATTTTTTAGCATTATCAATTTTTTAAGATTTTCTGGAATGAATCATTTTTTTTATATAGCATATCTTAAAAGCGCTGCAATTCCCCCTAAAGCAGATAATTGTTTTCCACCTTCATGTTCACTACTTATAATCATCACTTTACCCCCTAGGTTCTCAGTGATGTCCATTATATTTTCCACATCTTCTTTACGAAGTAACTCATCAATAACCAGCAAATTTTTGACCGCACCTGCTTCGGCAGCATTTTTAACTTCATTTAAACCGTAAGTCACCATGTTAGATGCTTTACCAATTTCCTGTAATAATTGATTTATTAAACGCATTTCTTGAGCTATACGTCCTTCAGTAGCCATTTCCTCCAGTACACCTTTCTGGAGAATTTCTTGAATACCAGCTCTTCCACCAGCCCCCGTACTTTCTAAACGACTTATTTTACTTTTATCCGAGTAATGCTCATTAAGGTATTGGTAAAAATCATTCTTCCAAAAACCCGGGCCACCAATAACTATTCCTTCTATTCCCTCGAAATTACTGATGGTGTTGATGATTTCATCATAAAAATCATTTAAGATTTTCTGCCGATTTTTCTGTAATTCTCTTTTGCCAGTGATTCCCCCAATAATAGGACCGTAATACTCCACCCCATACTGCCGTAGAATACCCATATCTGCTACATCATCCTCTATTACAACTACTAATGCTCGAGGAGTTTTTGATGCTTTTATAGCTTCTTTAATTCTCTTTTGATTCCAGCGAGTCCATCTTTCCTTTTGGATTTTAACTGAATTTTTAAGCTTCAAATCGAGGGTGTGATGGGAGCCTAACGGAACTAGATCCTCTGGACCCTTTTCAATAACGCCAGTAGCCCGTAGTTTTCCCGTGTACTTATGAAACTTAATGCTTTCAACACGTATACCAATGAAAAATGTTTTTTTAATTCCTCGGTCGCTGCGTAGACGTTCTCCGGTTGTATCTTGTATACGGCGGGTGGTTCTAGAGGAGACAAGATCACCAGGCTCTATAATGTGAGATAAATGCCATAAATCATCTAGAGTTTCTGGTAATAACTCTATAACTCCTTTTCTAGCATCTTGATGAATTATACGCATTTAATAAACCTCTTTTTTGATATAAGGAATGAATATTAATAAAAAATTATAACTATACATTATATTACAATTTTTTTTTTATTATCTATTGTTCATAAGTTTTCTCTTATATTTAGAAGGTCACTTATCAAAATTTATAATATTACGATTGTATTTAGGAGCCGGAAAGACTTAAAAAAATTGATTTGACATTAATGATTAGTAATAGTTAATGAGTATATACTAAAGATTTAAAATAGATGATTTCCCATAGATAACTCTATGCATGTGGCGATTATTGGAGGAACGCGAGGATTGGGAAATTGGATAGCTGATTTTCTTAAAGAAAGAGGATGTGATGTGGTCATCACAGGTAGAAATTCTCTTATGGGANNCATGGAGCTATCTGAAAAAATAGGGGTATCTTATACTTCCAATAATATAGAAGCTGTGTCAGGAGCGGAATTAGTGATTTTAGCGGTCCCTGTTAATGTCACTCCCCAAATCATAATGGAAGTTGCTCCACACCTCAAAGCAGGTTCTTTGTTAGTTGATGTAACCTCTGTTAAGGAAGAACCATCTCGGGCGATGGAGAAATTTGTTCCTGATGGTGTGGAATTTCTTCCGACTCATCCCATGTTCGGACCCCGAATTAAATCCCTAGATGGACAAATTGTTGTATTAACACCATTGTATAAAGGTAAATGGTACGATAAAGTGATTAAATTTTTGGAATCAGAAAATACTCGAGTTATTGAAACAACTCCACAAATTCATGATCAGATGATGAGTATTGTCCAGGGTTTAACTCATTTTGCTTACATTAGTATTGCTGTTACGTTGGAACGATTTCAGGTGGATGTTAAGGAGTCGAGAAGATTTGCAAGTCCAGTGTATAGTTTGATGCTTGATATGATTGCTAGAATTGTTTCACAAAATCCTTATATGTATTATGCTATTCAGACTCAAAATCATTACATTGCTGAGGTTCATAAGCAGTTCTTCTCCACTATTGAGGAATTGAATGATATAATAACTCAGAATGATCAGGAAAAATTTGTTAGTGTGATGAGTTCAGCTGCTAAATATTTAGATGATTTAGAAGCATCTCTTGGAAGATCTGATAAAGCGATATCTGCACTCACTGAGGAGATAAGGATATTGAAAAGTTCATTGGGTGAAGAAGTTGCCCTTAGACATATATATTCTAGAAAAATACATGTAGGAATTTTAGAGGAGATTACACCAGATTTCATAACTTTAAACAGTCATAACAAGTTAATTAAATTAAAAATATCGAATATAGAAATTTTAAGTCAACATGAACTGAATCAATATAAAACTGAAAATTATCCAAGCAAGATTTTTGATGTTTCTGTTATTTTATCGCAGGATTCTAACCCAGAAGTTATATCAAGAACAATGAGGAATTTAAAAGGTGTGGTAGATGTTTGTCTGAAGGATGTTTATCAGGGCAGTCAGATTGAATCGGGGATGAAAAGTATCACTTTTGAATATGAAGTTATAAATTCTGAGGCTAGAATTAGTGTAGAGGAACTTCTTAACGGTTTTGGTGGAATTATACGCTAAAAAACGGGTTTATTGGGAATTTATCCTACATTATAAACATTAGTATGTTTGGTTTCAATTTTTTTTATAATTCTTGACGGGAGATTCACTAAATCTGTATTTACTTCATTGCTTCATTATTACTAAATTAATCTCAAACTTTATGTTATTTTTGAAATTTATTAATTAAAAAAAAATAGAATTAAAACTATATTTTTTTTGTATTAGTTTGAAATTCAAAAGGCTTATATATAATGTACTCCAATGTTATAGTAACATAAGTTAACTAAAATATAATTTAATTACAATTTCTTTTTTAACAATTAAAAAATACACATTCAACTTACAATGATATAAAAGGAGGGTTTTATTATCAACAATAAAGAAATGAAATTAAAAGTAGCAGAAGCATATTCACAAGCAGATGTGGGTAGATCAATAGCTAGAATAGACCCTAAATGCATGGAAAAACTTGATCTCCTCGACGGAGATATAATAGAAATAGAAGGCAAAAAATTAACAGCTACTAATGTAGCATCCTCTCAAATGGACATTGGATTAGGAATAATCAGAATAGATGGTTACATTCGAAAGAACGCTGGAACCTCCATAGGAGACGAAGTCACTGTAAGACACGCTAAAGTTAAAGAAGCACAGAAAATAACCTTAGCACCTGTTGATCAGAAAATCAGAATCACAGGAGACGTTAAAGGCGCATTTCAAGGACGAGTACTCTCAAAAGGAGACATAATAATCACCGGAATCAGACAACAAACAGTACGAACCGGGTTATTCGATGAATTCTTCCCTGAAATGGTTACAAGCGTTAGCCCCATGGGAGAATTAAAACTTGCAGTAATCGCCACTAAACCCGCAGGAGTAGTTAAAGTCACTGAGATGAGTGAAGTAGAAGTACAATCAGAACCCGTGGACGTATCTAAATTAGAAGGAGTAAAAACTCTTATAGATGTAAACTATGAGGATATCGGCGGACTTAAAGAAGAAGTTAAAAAAGTTCGAGAAATGATAGAAATACCACTCAAAAGACCAGAACTCTTCGAAAGACTCGGTATTTCACCACCTAAAGGTGTTCTAATGCACGGACCTCCAGGAACAGGTAAAACTTTACTAGCTAAAGCTGTGGCTAACGAGACCGACGCTCACTTCATCTCCATTCAAGGTCCTGAAATCATGAGTAAATACGTGGGCGGATCCGAAGAACGCCTCAGAGAATTCTTCGAAGAAGCTGAAGAAAACGCTCCTAGTATAATTTTCATCGATGAAATAGATGCCATCGCCCCCAAAAGAGAAGAAGTTTCCGGAGAAGTGGAAAGACGTGTTGTAGCGCAACTACTCACATTAATGGATGGGCTTAAATCAAGAGGCCAAGTAGTAGTGATAGGAGCTACTAATAGGCCTGATGCTCTAGACGGTGCACTGCGACGCCTAGGACGTTTTGACCGGGAGATTGAGATAGGTGTGCCTGATAAAGATGGCCGCCGAGAAGTGCTCCAAATTCACACTAGAGGCATGCCTCTGGATGAGAAAGTTGATCTGGATGAAATCGCTGAGACAACCCATGGTTTCGTAGGCGCAGATTTAGAATCACTTTGTAAAGAATCAGCTATGAGAGTTCTTAGACGAGTGCTTTCTGATATTAAGGGTGAAGAGGAGATTCCACAGGAAATCTTGAAGAAAATGATTATTAATAAGAATGATTTCAAGGAAGCTCTTAAAGAAATTCAGCCATCAGCACTTCGTGAAGTAATGGTACAGGTACCTGATATTAAATGGGATGACATCGGTGGCTTGGAATCAGCTAAACAGGAGTTAAGAGAGGCGGTAGAATGGCCCTTAAAATATCCGGAAAACTTTGAAAAATTCGGGGTTAAACCACCTAAAGGTGTGCTTATTTACGGTCCACCTGGAACAGGTAAAACATTACTAGCTAAGGCCGTAGCTAATGAAAGTGATTCAAATTTCATAGCTGTTAAAGGACCTGAATTATTATCTAAATGGGTTGGTGAATCAGAGAAGGGTGTACGCGAGGTTTTCAGAAAAGCCAGACAAACTGCTCCCACAATAATATTTTTCGATGAAATAGATTCCATAGCTTCCACAAGAGGAGGTGCCAGCTCTGATTCAGGTGTCACGCAGAGAGTGGTGAATCAACTGCTCACCGAGATTGATGGAATGGAAGAGTTGCAAGATGTGGCTGTGATTGCAGCTACAAATCGAGTTGACATATTAGATCCTGCATTAGTACGGCCGGGAAGATTTGACAGGCACGTTAAAGTAGATGAACCTAATGAAAAAGCTCGTCTGGAAATATACAAAGTTCACACTAAAAAAATGCCCTTAGCAAAAAATGTAGACCTGAAAAGGCTCGCTAAAGACTCCGAAGGATACGTAGGTTCAGATATTGAGACTGTATGTCGTGAAGCTGTTATGCTTACACTTAGAGAAAGTCTTGAATCTGAAAAAGTGGATATGAAACACTTTAAAGAAGCCATGAAAAAGGTTAAACCAAAAATGGAAGCAGATCTCAGCCACTACAGNNAGAAAGTGGAATTATTACATTACCGCTAGATCAAAGTCTTAGAAGAAAATAATTTTTTATTTTCTTCAATTTTAATTTTTTTTATTTTACTAATTTTTTAGACTATAATTAATTTTTATTCATTTTATAATATTGAAGAATTCCTTTTTTACCATTAATCTACTATAACTCTAATTGAACATGTGTGATGGGGGATTTAGACACCACAATTTTACGTTACAAATTAGAATATAAGTATTATATATATAAAAAAAAATTTCTATTAATTATTTTAATAATCCCAAATTAAAAAAAAAAATTATCCTGAATAAACTCTATTT
>PMNN01000156.1 GCA_003161815.1 Methanobacterium sp.
ATGGTGAATTTGGTTCCCTGATTCTTGTCAAGATGTATTGAACCATCTATCTGTTTTACTAGTGAATTCACTAATTTTAACCCTAATGTTGATTTAATGTTTCTGAAGTCCAGGTTTTTGGGGAACCCCACTCCATTATCGCTGATTAAGAGTTCAAATTCTTCATTATTGGGATGGAGGTCTATGGATATTTTGCCGGTCTTATGGTTAGGGAATGCATATTTTATGCTGTTAGATATAAGTTCGCTTATTATTAATCCAAGGGGAACTGCAGTCTCCATATTTACAAATATATTATCAACATTTATTACTGGAATAATAGTATTGTTTTTTACACTGTAGCTGTGGAATAAATCATAAACTAATTTTTGGATGTAGTCATAGAAATTAATGTGTGTAAGATTAGGGGATTCATAAAGTTTTTCATGGATCATGGCCATGGATTTAACTCGGTTTTGACTTTCCTTTAAAACATTCACCGCTGTAGGATCCCCTTTTACATAACCCTCTTGTAAATCAAGCAAACTGGAAATTATTTGCAAGTTATTCTTAACCCGATGATGGATTTCCTTAATTAACAATTCTTTCTGATGAAGAGACGTTATAAGTTCTTTTTCCACATTTTTAAGGTTAGTAACATCCCTAGCGACATGGACACCTCCCATGAGATTTCCTTCATACTGTAAAGGAGACACACTTACAATAAAATCACCACCTAGATGTTCCTCATGAATCTCCCCTGTATGCTCCAATCCATCTTCAAGTAACTGGCGGTGTGGACATAAAATATGCGGTTCATTAGAACCATGCACAGCTTCATAACAAATTAAACCAACGCAATCATCCGGTTCAACACCTAAACGATCTGCCATTGCCTTGTTCACACGGACCACACGGTAATCATTATTGATTATAGCAATCAAATCAGGAACAGCGTCAAATGTCCGTTCCCACTCTTCAACAGCCTGATGAAGCTTATCTTCCATATTTTTACGGCTGGTTATATCTAAAAATGATAATACTGTTTTCCCCGTTCCTGGAATATTAGCTACTGTCACTAAAATATCTTTCACATTACCATTCTTATCTTTTACTTGGGTTTCAAACTCTCTAGGAGCTGAATCAGGATCTAATTTCCTTTTGATGAAATAATTTTGTAATCTTTCATGTTCCACTTTAATTGCGAAGTCCGTCCATTTCATCTTACCCACAATTTCTTCCCTCTTAAATCCGGTGAGCTTTTCCACTTCAGAATTAACATCAGAAATAGTCATATCTTCATCAAAGATAACAGTAGCAGTGCCAGTATTTTCAAAAATAATCCGGTAATTCCTTTCACTTTCTCTCAGCGAATCCTCCATATGCTTACGTTCTGTTATATCTCTGATGATAGATGTGAAGTATGATTCTTTTCCNNCAGGCTGAAAGTGACATTTCAAAGGGGAATTCAGATCCATCTTTTCTCAATCCAATAGTTATTAAGATTTTACCTACACGCCTATGCTCTCCAAAAACTTTAAACCTCTCTAATCCATTTATATAAACTTTTTTAAATCTATCCGGCATCAAAACCGTTAAATTCTTGCCAATTATTTCATATTGAGGATATCCAAAAATAGTTCCTAAACTATCATTACAAAACAATACATCCCCATTTATATCTGTAGTGACAATAGCATCAACAGCAGACTCTGCAACAGCCCTGAAACGCTCCTCACTTTTCTGAAGAGAAAATTCAGCTTTTTTACTATCAGTGATGTCCATTATCATACCAGAAATAATATCATCTACTAAATTTGCGCTGAGAATTATAGTTATATCTTCACCAGTGTGAGATATCATTTCAATTTCATATTGGCTGAAAGTGCCTTCTTTTTTAAGCTTTTCAATTATTTTATTTCGTTGCATCGGATTTGAATATAATTTAACGATGTTTTCTGCCTTCAAATCCTCAACACTCCTAAAATGAAAGATTTTCGCCATAGCATCATTTGCAAAAAGTATATCGCCATTTAAGTTGGTTTTATAAACCCCAACCATCGAATTATTCACTAATTCACGATAATTTTTTTCACTTTTTAGTAGGGCTACTTCTGCATTCTTTTGTTCGGTAATATCTTCAAATACTGTTACAAAAAAACCTCTTTTTGGTGAGAAGACGGATATGCTGAAATGTTTATCCCGATGTTCGAAGTAAGTTTCAAATTGTGTAGAATTACCTTTTTCGGCCACTTCCGAGTAAATCTCTAGGTAAGGGGGTTTTCCAGAGCCGTACACTTCAGACGCTCTTTTACCCAATGTTTCTTTTCGTTTAATTCCCAGAATTTTCTCGTAAGCCGGGTTAAAGTCGGAAATCTCATAATCAGCAGGTAAATGATGTTTATCATAAATAACTTTGTGAATAGCTACTCCTTCGTTCATTGAGGAATAAAGAGTCCTATACTTTTTTTCACTTTCTCTTAAAGCCTCTTCAGCCTTTTTCCGATCACTGATGTCCCTTGAAATACATAGAATTGAATCTTGATTTGCATACTTGATTTTTCTGCAACTGGCTTCAGCATGAAATTCCCGGCCATTCTGGTGTAAAAACAAAATTTCATAATTGTAATAACCCTGGCTTTGTATTTTATCTTTAATCTCGGGTAGAAGATAATTGCAACGGTTTGAAATCAGTTCTTTTAAGGATTTACCCACCAATTCCTCATGTGTGTAGCCGAACATCTTGCAAGCGGAGGGATTGGCTTCCAAAATCACGCCCTCATTATTGCGAATCATTATAGAGTCTGTGGCATTTTCAAATAAACTACGATATTTCTCCTCACTCCTCTTTAAATCACTTTCCATCCGGTGCTTGTAGAGAGCTAGTTCAATAATGTTTTTTAATTCGGTTTTATTGACTGGTTTTATTATGTAACCATAAGGTGATGTTAGCTTAGCACGATTAACCGCGCTTTCTTCGGGGTGAGCAGTAATATATACAACCGGAATATCAAAATCATCCTTGATTTCGGCTGCAGCTTCAATTCCATCCATTTCCCCTTTTAAAACAATATCCATCAAAACTAGATCAGGTTTTAGATCAGCTACTTTTTCAAGAGCGGTTTCCCCTGTTGAAGCAATCCCCACCACATCATAGCCGAAAGATGTTAAAGATTGCTCAAAACTCATTGCTTCAATAGATTCATCCTCAACAATCAAAATCTTTGGTTTACACATTTTCCACCATAAAAAAAAATTATAATAAAAATCATTTATAAAATCTGTTTATTTATCTTGGCTTTATTATATTTTAATTTTGGTGTTTAAATCTTAGACAAAGGAATTCTTCCCTAAAAATAAAGTATTCCTCCACGAATAGTAATACTTTATTATGAATTTCTTTAAAATAAAAAAATTTGCTAAGGTACCGCTAAGGGTACTTTAAGGAATCTGAAAAAAGATTATCAATCGTTATTTTAATGTTTATAAGATTCAAATTACCCGGTTTCACGAATTTTTTTTTATTTGAAATTTTCCCTTCAACAGTAATACTTCCCTTACATTACTCCAAATATTTTAGATAATTCTTCTTCTTTTTAATATTTATTTTTTATTTCAATCTATTTGAAGAACTTTCTTTAAATTTTTTATTTCCTCTCTAATCTCCTGTACTTCCTCATCTTTTCTAATACTAGCATGAATCTTACAAATATAAGCCAAAGCCTTAATCCATTTAATCTTTATTTCTTCATTTTGAACATTTTTAATTTTACCATTTCTTATTCTATCCGATAAATAATTGATTTGATCCTGTAAAATCTCTAAATTCTGATTTAATTTTAAATCCCCATTATTATTATTCAATGAAAAATCTACATTCATCCACTTTAATCCCCTCCAAGAATTTCATTTAACATTTCATCTAAAAAATTGTTTAATGTCATCGGCTCTACTGCTTGGTTGGCGTAAACAGGCCCGTCAGACCATAACATGTAATAGCTGGTCATCCAAAATGTTCTAATTTATCTGAATTACAAAATTTTTAAGTTAAAAAAATCCAGGGTTTTCATTAGGGATTCATAACTTATATAAAGATCATACTAGAGAAGATAATAACTTTAACGGGAGCAAATGAGAAGTAATCGACATTTATATTTTAAATCAAACCAAAAAAAAGGACTAACGAAGAATAGAGAAACAGAATATCTTATCGAAACAGCTCTTATCAGAGCCCAAATCCATTTATGTGATATAGTCTAAATTTTTTTGAAAATATTTTTATAACTATAACTAAATCCATCAGTGGAAATGTTTTAACCATAAAACTCAGCAGCGGAACTTTTACTAAAGGAACTAAATACACTTTGACACTCCCCGCTAAATCCGATGCTAATTCATCCAGTGTAGACTTCACCAGTGCTTACACCACCAGCTTCACTACTACCACCGCCTAAAAAAAAATATTTTGAAGAAGGAGGGAAATCAACATTTTAATAACAATAAATATTCCCCCACTTTTAAACCAAAAAAATTTTTTATTTATTTTTTTTTTAATCAAAAATTAGGGATTCTTAATTGAACTAAATTTTGCACCTAGAAGGTTTCGAGGCATTTCAGTGGAATAACCTCCTTCCTAGTTAATTATATCAATAAAGTTCCCTAAATTTTAACTCCTGAAATTTCTTTTAAATAAAAATAGTTTTACGGTTTAAATAATTCTCTAAATTAAAAAAAAAAACTGATTACATAAAAATTAATTATAATAAGAATAGTCCCTAGCGGAGTCGAACCGCTGTCGAAAGGTCCAGGGCCTCACAGGATTACCACTACCCCAAGGGACTAATAAAACATGCTATATACTTCAACATTTATATATTTTATGAAAAAAGCTAGTTTTAATGTAAGGTAAAAGGGGATCTTAAATTTTAAGTATGCACGGTGAAGCTGCTCTTATATAATGCTAATGGATTACCCGCTAAATCAGTTACACTACCCCGTATGCAAAGTTAAAACATACTTAACACCATAACTCAGCAGATTAATGGGTGTTATAGTTAACACGTTACCACTGATGCTTCTATTGAAGGCTACAGCATTTCCATGAGCCGTTGTAAATTCAATATAACCATTCCCAATTTTAACAGGTTCACTGAAAGTAACTGTAATCACCTTATTATCGGGTACGTTAACCGCGCCATTTTTAGGGTCGGAACTGAACCGGTGATGAATTACTACTTAAAACTGTAACATTTTTTACTAGTACTGGTATTCTATGTTACCGCGAATGCAGAGCCAGCGTAAAATAAGGTGATGAAAATAAAAATAGATACAATAAAAATGAATTTTTTCACTATTTTACAGTTATCGAACTGCTTCATCCTTAAAAAAAACTCCAAAAATGATCCACTACATGAATCTTAATTTGTAAAATCTATAGAATATATTATTTTTATAATCATCTAATATAAAACTTACAAAAAAAAATTTGTTTTCATTATTTGCGGTATTCATGCGTGAAATCCGCGTCATATAATTTACTTGCCTCAAAAATCCCCGGATCCAAAACCCGACCCACAATAATAATCGCAGTCTTCACGATACCCGAAAAACTGACTTTACCTGTTATATCATCCAAGGTGCCTCTTATTATCTGTTCATCTTTCCATGATGCTTTTGAGACCACCGCCACCGGCGTATCTCCCGGGTAACTTTTCTTAAGCTCACGCACCACCTCTTCGATTAACTGCACCCCGAGGAAGATGCACATCGTCGCCTGATGCACGGCTAAACTGGATAATGCTTCCTTCACGGGTTTAAGTGTACGACCCTCCGGACGGGTGATAATCACCGTCTGAGACACCATCGGTAACGTTAACTCCACCTGTAACGCGGCAGCCACCGCGAATAAACTACTAACACCCGGGATAATCTCAAATGGAATGTTATTATCTCTAAGATGACTGATTTGCTCGCCTATAGCTCCATAAATCGCTGGATCACCCGTATGCACTCGAGCCACTAACTTACCCTCCCGGGCATAATCAATCATCACCTCCACTAATTCCGGTAAAGTCATACTAGCACTGTTATAAATCACAGCATCCTTACGTGTGATGTTTAATATCTCTGGATTCACCAATGACCCCGCATATATGATTATATCAGCATTTCCCAGGATGCGGGTGGCTTTCACTGTTAATAACTCCGGGTCACCCGGTCCACCACCAATAAAAACCACTCTACCCACCATAATTTTACTCTTCCTTTTTAAATTCCATCCGCTTATTCACGATTTCAATACTACCATACGGACATTCACTAATACAAAGTTCGCAGCAACCGCAGCTTGCCGGGTCAATGAATGCTTTATCATCCTCCCGTATAGTGACGGTATCCCCGCCCACTTGTACTTGGGGGCAATTCTCCACGCAAAGATGATCACAGTGTTCATCATCTACATTACACGTTTCAAGGTCCACCACTGCCGATTTCATGGTGAATCCCAGTGCTCTCTTAACGGCTTCCTTCGACAGGTAACCCGCCACATGTAAAATAGTATCACCCAAGACCCGATCATGAGTCATCGAAGCTAGGCAGGGGTAATTATGGAATTTATTATCCGCAACAAACTCTGCATCCTCCACATTCACCCCAATTAATTCCTCGGCGATGAAGGTGGTGCAGCCGCATGGTGCATCCCTTATAACTGTTACTTTCTTAATGAAATCATCCCCCTCAATCATAATTTGGGGTTTACCGAGTTTACTGGTGAATTCATCAATAATCGGGTCACCCATGGGTTTTAAACTGCAGAATGGTTTAGCGAACACTAATACTTTCTCACCCGCTGCTTCTTCGATTTCACTTATTAATCCCGGCGGTACTGATCCTGGTTCATGTGCACTGATTATAATACTGTTTGCACCAACTTTGTCAGCTACCAATGGTGCGATGAGGTTAATATCACCCTGCAAACCCGTGACTATAACTAAATCCGCCAGGGGTAGATTACCTGGTACATAAGTGGATACATCATCAATAAATTCGGGTAAATCCTCCGGTACTTCATGTATACCTACTATACTAGATGAGAAGCTCTTAGCTATATTATTCACTATCCGGGAACCGTACTCCCCGCTGGTTAATATAAATATATTCATAACTATTCCACCCTTTAATATTATTATTATTTAAGTAATAGAATTATCATTCACTAGTTTATAACCAAATTAATTTATTATTTCAAAATAGTAATTCTAAAAATTTTTTTTTATAATGTATAGATGACCTTTAATTATAATAAAGGTAACTCTTTATTTACTAATATTCCTTCCAATTAAACGTGACATGCTGTGAAGTATGATTCCGGTAAAAGCGATGAACAAACCAGCTAAACCAATCATAGCAGCCATTGCCGTGGGTAATAAGCTTGTCATATGATGATTAAGGTAATCTCCGAAGAAATATAACCCTAAAATTAAGCCAACTAATATTAGAATCACACCCGGTAGGGTGAAGTAATATAATGGACGGTGGAACTCCATATCCTGCACTAGATGCACTAACACACTTAAACCATGAGTTATTGGATTCATCTTATGAATGCTCCCTTTATCCCCCCGGTGATAATTAACGTTAATATCCACCTCTTTTATTCTTGAGCCGAAATTAGCAGCATCAATTAACATGCCACTCTCAATAGAGAATCCCGTATCATTAAATTTAAAAGCAGATAANNGCTCTGAAACCGCTTTGACTATCCGTTAACTTTAATCCACTACTCAAATTAGTAGCCTTATCCAATACAGTTTGACCCAACCGACGATAAGCCGGTGTATCATTCCCATTATGCGAGAGATAACGACTGCCGTTAACAATATCCGCCTCACCCTCAATAATCGGCTTAAGTAATTTAGGAATCTCCCCAGGATTATGCTGACCATCACCATCCAATGTAACTATAATATCTCTATCACCAACCGATTGGAAACCAGTTTTAAGAGCAGCACCCTTACCCCTATTCACGGGATGCTTAACCACCTCAGCTCCAGCCATCAATGCAATTTCCGCGGTGCGATCGCTGCTGCCATCATCAACCACAATAACCTGATCAACATACTTCAAAGTAGATAAAACCACACTACCAATCGGTATCTCCTCATTAAATGCAGGTATTATAGCTGTTACATTAGGTTTAAAAGTCCACTCCTCCAATGATTCTTATTACATTAGTAAACCTGTTTTATAATCCTTAATAGTATTCTCATCCATATAAAACTTATACAACATTAAACATTTTTATTAAAAAAAATATTATTAATAAAATTAATCTGAAATAATGTACCATAAAATTTAGAGAATAATTTTTATTTATAAAAAATTTTAATCCTCACCCTTACTTCATAAAGAGGGGTTATATATGATGAAACCACTAAAAACAGTATAGTATTAAAAACGGAAATTTTTTTTTTTAGTTTAAAAAAATTTTTTTTTAAGGGTGACCATATAAAATGCATCAACAAGAAGCAAACGATTACGCTGAAATGGCAACTAAATTCTATGATCAACAGAATTACCAAGAAGCCCTTAAATACTACACTAAAGCATTAAATTACTATAAAAAATCCCAATATAAAGATGAAGAAGCTAACACACTCCTAAACATGGGTAACGTCCAAATGGAATTAAAGAATTACCCCGAAGCACTAAAACATTACAAAGAAGCTCTCCAAATATTTAATAATGAAAATGATGGATTAGGTGAAGGATACTGTCTCACCGGTATCGGAATAATCCATGAAAAATCAGAAGACCCTGAACAAGCCCGGGATTACTATCAACAAGCAATAAACAAATTCCAAAGCATAAATGACACTGAAAGAGTCGCAATCGTTCACACATTAATCGCCAGCACCTACGAATCCCAAGGATCCTGGGAAGATGCATTACATAACTACCAAAAATCAACCAAAACATTCCGCAAAACCGGTGACCACGAACGATTACAAGTAATAGCTGAAAAAACCGAGGATATAAAAGGTAAACGATTAAAATTCAAAATATCCCTCAACGAAGCCATCCTACTCCTACTCTATTTATCACTCTTAATAATAGCAGAATCATCCATACTATTCAATAATGTACAGGCCGGATTATCGCTTGAAGCGGTAATACTCTTCATCCTACTCATTAATTCAAGCATCACTAAATCAAATAATTTTTCAATACTCCTCCGTAGTATGATGGCTTTACCCATAATTCGAATCATAGGATTATCCATACCACTACTGCAAATACCTCCATTATACTGGTTCCCTATAATAGCAGTACCCTTATTTGCAACCTCATATACTATAATAAGAGCTCAAAGCTTAAGCCGACGGGATGTAGGGTTAATCCTCGGCAACATACCAGTACAATTCTTAATCGCCATCACAGGAATCTTCCTTGGAACCTTCGAATACTTGATTCTCCAACCCAAACCATTAATCCCTACACTAAACCTGGAAACCCTTCTCTTCGCTAGTATAATATTAATTATAAGCACAGGATTAGCTGAAGAATTACTATTCCGGGGAATACTACAGAAAAACGCGCAAAATGTACTAGGACCATTATATGGATTATTATACACTGCATTACTGTTTACAGCTCTTCACATTGGATGGAATTCTATCTATGATTTAATATTTGTATTCAGTGTAGGATTATTCTATGGATACGCATTTTACAAAACCAAAAGCATAATAGGCGTTACCTTCTCCCACGGCATCTCTAATACCTTCCTATTCCTAATCGTACCTTTCTACGCACCCATACTTTACAGCTTACTTCACACACTCCCACTATAATTACTCGTTTTATAAAACTAATACCAAACTATTTTTAGATCATAAAGTAATTATGCTGTGGCAAAAATCGTGTAATAAATTTTTATTAAAATGTCGTAGGTTTTCACAGCTTGGACGGCGTAAAAAAACTGGCCCGTCAAACCAAAACTACGGTTCACCTCCCATAAAATCCTTCTGATACTATAAACATTTACTTGTATGACACAATTCCTCAAAGTACCCGAAAATGTTTAACAATCCTTAATTTCACCTTAACTAAAAACATATAGTCGATTAAATAATCCACCATCACAATTTAGATAAATAAAAAAGGATATTCATACAAAAAGAGAAAAGAGTTATTTTCATCACAACTTATTCATTTAGTTTCTATGAGTAGAATAAACTTTTTTGCTGGATAAAAATATTTTCTTCCGTTATTAATATACTCAGATAAANNGATCCTTTAAATTCAATGTCCATTATTCTGGGAAGTTATCACTTCATATTACATGGACTACTTATTAATATTATAAGCTATTATTACTTTTATATATAAAGATAATATGTATTTTTTCATAGGTAATCAATGAGATTGTAGATATTCAAAACAAAAACATTAAAAAAAAAAT
>PMNN01000050.1 GCA_003161815.1 Methanobacterium sp.
CAGAATCTGCAGATTTGTTCCTGCCGGCTACCACATTTCTAGAGGAAGAAGATTTAATGGGAAGTTTTGGTCACAATTGGATATCACCCCTTAATCCAGTAATTCCACCCCAAGGTGAAGTGAAATCCGAATTTGAAATATTCCAACTACTTTCGCAGAGATTAGGTTTTGCAGATAAAATGAGTGGAAAACCCCGTGAATGGCTTGAAAAACTGGCTTACCCCATTTTAGGGAGAGGATTCAGCTTAGAATCTATACAGAATAAACCAGTGAAATTAGTTTCGGTTAATCAAATTCCCTATTCTGATAAAAAATTTAAAACAGAGTCTGGACTTTTTGAATTCATAGATGATTTTAATTATCTTGATAATGAAAAAAATGGATTATATCAATTATATCTTCTCTCCACTTCACCTGAGGATTGGGTAGGTTCAGTTATTCCTGAATCAGAAATGGAAGAAGGTCTTCTGGAAGTGAAGGTACATCCCCTAGTATTAGAGGAAAATAAATTAAATGATGGAGAGGTTGCTTACTTAGAATCACGGATTGGAGAACTTAAAGTCAAGATTAAAGAAAGTGAAGATGTAAGACCGGACTTTGTTTTAGCTTACAAGGGAGGGTGGATGAAATATGGGAAGAATATCAATGTTTTAACTGAGGATATGATTAGTGAAAAGGGTGATGGAGCTCCCTATTATGAGACTATGGTTAAACTCAAAAAAAAGAATTAAAATAAGTGAATATTTATGATTTACTAATAAAATTTTAAGTTTATTTTTCTCTATTTCCCATTATAAATTCTTCAACCATTTCTTTGGCTTTATCATCAGTGAATTGCTGAGGAGGATGCTTCATAGTATAAGCGGATATTGAAGTAAGAGCCCCACCAATACCTCTTTGAAGGGCTAATTTACAGCATCTAATAGCATCTATAACACAACCAGCTGAGTTAGGTGAATCTTCAACACTCAATCTTAATTCAATGTTCATAGGGATGTCTCCGAATGTTTTACCCTCCATGCGCAGGAAGCATAGTTTATTATCCTTCTGCCATGCAACATAATCACTAGGCCCGATGTGAATGTTTTCAGGATCAAGTCTAGTTTCCAAAACAGATTGCACTGCTTCAGTTTTCGATTCTTTCTTAGAATCCAGTCTACTTCTATTTAGCATGTTAAGGAAGTCCGTATTCCCACCAGTATTGAGTTGATATGTCCTCTCCAGTTTCACACCTCTGTCTCGGAATAAATTAGCTAAGGTTCGGTGAGTTATAGTTGCTCCTATCTGGGCTTTAATATCATCTCCAATAATGGGTAAGCTTCTTTCTTCAAATCGAGAAGCCCATTCCGGATTACTTACTATGAAAACTGGCATATTATTTATAAAGGCTAATCCCGCCTCTAAGGCGCATTCAGCATAGAATCGAGTAGCTTTTTCGGATCCCACTGGAAGATAGTTTAGAATTATTTCCGCTCCACTGTCCTGGAGTATTTTTATTATATCTTCTTTTTCTTTTTCTCTTTCCTCTGAGACAATGAAGGTGTGGTTATCATCATATTCTGCCATGTGGGGTGCTACACCATCTAATGTTTTTCCCATGATGACTTTGACTCCTATTTTAGGGATGTCATCGCAGAATATCTTCGTGCAGTTGGGTTTTGCAAATATGGCTTTGTCTAGATCTTCTCCCACTTTTCGCTTGTCTATGTCTATGGCTGCAACAACCTCTATGTCTGATGGCTGATATCCGCCAATCTCCCAGTGCATCAAGCCAATAGCATCTTCAGGGGTTTTATCTTTATAATAATAAATTCCCTGTATCAGTGAGCTTGCACAGTTACCAATACCAATAATGGCGATTTTAATGTTCTCCAATTCAAAACACCTTCTAAGAAGCACTATTTATAAAAGAATTTGTTAAATTGTGCTACTATAATATTATTTTAAAATTAATAATATAAATTCGTAAATCTATAAGCTGGAAAGTCTCTTAAAACTATTATTTGCTTATTATATATTAAAGGTTTCGATCAACTCTCATTAAATTCTTATTAAAAAAAAGAGACTATTTAAAACATCTCTATAATCCAAATAAGAGATTTATTAATATTTGAACATGAATAAACTAACATGATTTAAATTTATAAATTTTGAATAAATAAAAATAAATTTAAATCATTTATTAGGATTCTTTAAAGTTTACGTTGCTCTATTTCCAGCCCTCTCATACAATAAAAGTTGTAAATAACTCCAATTTTAAATTTAGCTGCAAAAGGACAAGTAGGGCACATACAGCCTTTCTCCTTTTCAATACAATCATTTTTACCCCTCAGACAAAAAATATTTTGTCCCGCCTCCTTTGCGCATTCATTAAAGGTGGGGCAGATAGGACAAACACAATCCACTGCTAATTCTTCGATTTTTTCCCTTTTATTATCATCAGACATTTCATTTAACTGATTTGTTAATTCCTCAAAGCTATCCATAAGATTATCACCTAAAAAAATATTCTCTTTTTAATTCATAAAATCTTTAATAATATTTTTACTTTTATATAAAATAAAAGAATCCATTTTTTTTACATTATTTTAATGTACCGTAATTTATTTGCGTTGATTCCTTTCCGGACCTCTTATACAGTAAGTGGTATACATGGCTCCGAAATTCAATCTTCTTGCAAATGGACAGGGAGTGCACATACATTCAATTCTGTCANNTTGTACATTCAATTCTATCACTAATACATTCTTTACTCTCCCCTAAAACACAAAAAAGTACTTCACCCGCTTCCTTTGCGCATTCATTATATGTAGGGCAGATGGGGCAGATACATTCCTCTTTAATCAGTTTTAATTCTTCACTTCTTTCATCTTCAGAAAGATCGAGCAAAGATTGGCAGAATTCTTCGAAATCGTCCATAATCCTAAAACTCCTTCTATTACTTACAAAGAAATTTTTTTTTAATACTATGTTATTTTCTCTTCATTAAAATATTTAATAATTTCTGATTATTTAATGAGAATATTTAGAAGGATTTTAATTAAAATTAGTCCCTTATTTCAATAATTCATTTTTTTTAGGAAAATTAAATAAGAGGGTACTTAGATTTTTTATAAATTGAACATGGAGGTGGTTTAATTAAGTTTCTAAGTACCCTCGTAACTAATGAATTTAGTTACATTAAAATTTTTGATGATTTATTTCAGATTTTTACATTGAAATACTCTTTTTTTAGATTAATAACTGAATCTCCNNAACTGAATCTCCTGTCTTATTATATCAAAAGCTTTATAAAAATAGTTTTTCCCAATTTAAACCAAGTTATGCCCAGATTAACCCAGTTTATACAAAAATTCATTAATAAAAATTTTTTTTTAAGAATAATAGATTTTATTTTTTAATTTCTAAAAAAGGCATGAAAAGCGTAAAATAAAAAAAAAGATTTAATGAAGGTTTAAAAGAAAAAAAGGGCCCACACATTTATATTTTTGATCATCAACCGTAATATTAATTATTTATAACTAATTCTTAAAAGAGTAGCTAAAGCTACTAATTGACTTATGTTAATAAGCAGTAACGGAAGGTCCAGTGGATTTAATGTGGTAGGGCCTGGTGGTGGTGATGGCGGCCCTAAAAATCCTAGCGATAGGATATTTTGAATCAGTAAAAATATTCCAAAAACCAATAGGCCAATAGTATATTGTGATTTCCATTTACGGTAATTCTGCCAGTAAATGGAAAGTAAGACTAAGATTATACAAACGTTAGC
>PMNN01000234.1 GCA_003161815.1 Methanobacterium sp.
GCACTCGGAAAAATGGGTGTAACACAGTACGTAGCTGGTTCACCAATCGGACCTAACAAAGAAAAATCTATAAAACTTCTAGGAGAAGTAATAGAAAACTTCTAAAAAATCTTTTTCTCTTTTTATTTTTTTTAAATTATGGTAAGAACTTTACTGTATGCTTTTTCTGAATTTCTATAAAGTCTTTGAGATTGATAATCCTTATAGTATTAATAGAGTAATATTTGTTTGAAATAAAACAATAACTCATAAACATTCCAATTCATTTTTTAAAATAAAATTTATAATCATATTATTCATAATAAGCATAAAAAAAGGGATTTCTAAATGTACATGAATTGTATTATATCGATAATTAGAACTAAATTAAAATTAGACATGTAAATTCTAAATTATATTATTCTTAATGCCATATTTTCGACAAATCTTCTCTGATCTTTCGGATAATACCTGCTGATAATTTTTGGGTGGATAAAATGAATTTCGGAATAATTTCCTAGTTTTATCTGAAATTTCAGGGAAATATTTATCCAAAATTTCGAAGTATCGCACTTTACAATCAGTTGATTTATCACCAAAAAGTGTTAATCCGCCTACTAAAACAAAATCTGCATCATGATATTTCATTTCTTTGATCATTTTATCCAGATTTACTTCTGTATCTGATAAAAATGGCAAAACAGGCATCAGATTAGCCCCTACTAGGAATCCTTCTTCTTTAAGTTTCTGCATAGTTTGCAACCGTTCCCGAGGGGATGGTGCACCTGGCTCAAATATTCCGGCTAATTTATTATCTATAGTAGAAAAAGAAAATGAAACAATTACATTATGGTTCAACTTTGTTTTTAAATCAGAGGGCAAATTAGCACTAGCATTTATCTTCCTTAAAATATCCAAATCCTTTAAAATCAAATTGGACTTGGTAATAATATGCACTGGAAATTTGAAGCGGTAAATAATTTGCAGTAATTCACGGGTTAAACCTAAGTTTTCTTCAATAGGTAAATAAGGATCTGTAGAAGAGCCTACTACAATTATTCCGTATTCTCTCTTAAAAGCCCTGTTTTTTAGTTGTTTAATTAAAATCTCAGGAGCATTAACTTTGATGGACAGATTATTCGAATGATCTCCCCCATATTTACTTCCCTGGATATAACAGTAAATACAGTTGAATGAGCATCCTGAATAGGGGTTCAGTGTATAATTTTCTAAAAACCAGTCGTCACGTTTTTTATGTTTATTAAGAACTGATTTAACCTGAATCTCCTTAATCATAAATTTCACTAATCAAAATTTTTTTTTAATTTTTTTATTTGAATTCAATAATTTTCTACTCAAATTTTTTGGTTTTATTTATTCATTTAATTTATAAGTAAAATTATAAATTCACGTATATAATAATATATTTTAAATTATGTAAATCAGGCAAAACCATGGGAATTCAAGAACTAACACAAGAAATCAGGAAAAATTCCATTAGAAAAATTGATAAAAAATCATCTCAGGAATCCTCAGCTAGTTGGTGTGGTGAAGATCTGCTTTACTCCGGGAAAGGCAAAGCAATATTCATAATTCTACCAACCCCCGGCTGTAATTGGGCACTTTCAGATTCCGGAGGATGTACTATGTGTAGTTACATAGCTGATTCACCTCTAGAGATGGTGGAATCTGACGTTTTAATAGATATATTTCAAAATTTAATGGATAAGCATAAAATAGAAGGTAAAACTGCGGTTAAAATCTTTGTATCTGGAAGTTTCCTTAACCCAAAAGAAATACCCATTAAAGCCAGGAATGAGATCTTGAAGATCCTAAATCAATATGCCGATGCAGAAGAAATTGTAATTGAATCCCGGCCAGAATACGTTACTGAAGAAGTGCTTCAGGAATGCTGCAATTTATTACCTGATAAAATATTTGAAGTAAGTATTGGACTGGAAAGCAGTAATGACTATATAAAGAAATACCGGATAAATAAAGGTTTTTCTAATGAAGACTTTGAAAACGCCATCTATATCATAAAAAACTTGAAATTAGATTACAAAATTAAATCAAAAGCCTATATTTTTGTTAAACCTATTTTAACATCCGAAAAAGATGCCATTGATGATGCTGTGGCATCAGCACAGTATTGTGAGAATGTGGGTGTGGATAGAATATCATTCTGCCCGGCAACCATACATAACGGAACTGTTATGGAGGTTTTATGGCATAGAGGTTCATATCAACCACCCTGGATTTGGAGCATACTTGAAATTATAAGAAAAGTTCGAAACTCTGTACAAATTCCGGTGATAATGGATACTTCCGGATTCGGAACTCGAAGAGGTCCATTTAACTGTAAAAAGTGTAATAAAAAATTTAAAAATTTGATAATTGAGTCCAACCTCAATCAGAGCGTTCCTGAGGAATTCGAGTGTGAATGTAAGGTTAAGTGGATGGCGGATGTTGAATTTTCCGATGCGACAAGATCAACTACTAATTTAACTAAATAAAAAAAAATCTCAATTTCAATTATTTTCATTACATACTGGATCAATCATAATTTCAGATTTGTGATTTATAACGAACGATCCTCAGCTTCTTAGACATCCTAAGCACTCATAAACAGAAGGTTCCATAATAATATAGAACCCATTTGAAGTTTAATACTAACATCTTTATTTTAATCAAAGCTAAAATAATACTTAAAACAAAATTTTAAATTTAAATATACATTTAATACGATAAAAAGGATTAAAAATAATTTTTCTGATGATTTAAGCTTTCGATGAAAATAATTATTAAATAGTAACGCCGTCATATAAATACATAATGATTATTATTCTTAACTTTTAATACGTTAGTAAAATGTTGAAATTTTATTAAACTAATTTTTAATTGCATCTTTTAAGAGGAGAATTGGAATGTTATCTAATAAAATAAACATATCTAAAAAGACTAGAGTTGAAACCGAGACTACTCCTACTTGTGGTAGTAGATATTTCGCTGAAACCATACCCAAATATGAAATACCCGACGAAGGCATGCCTCCACGAGCAGCGTATCAATTAATACGTGAAGAATTAAATTTAGACGGCAATCCTACCTTAAACATGGCAAGTTTTGTTACAACTTGGATGGAGCCTGAAGCTAATCAATTAATTATGGATAGTATAGGTAAAAATTTTGTGGATAATGATGAATATCCTCAGACAGAGAAGATACAGACAAGAGTGGTTAATATGTTAGCCCGATTATTTAATTCCCCGGAAAAATCTGAATCTTTGGGAACTGCTACCATAGGATCATCCGAAGCCATCATGTTGGGACTTCTAGCTCATAAGTGGAGCTGGAAAAAACATAGACAAGCTGAAGACAAGCCCTATGACCGGCCTAATATTGTAATGGGTGCTGATGTACATACTGCTTGGACAAAATTCGCCCTCTACTTTGATGTGGAACTGAAGTTAATACCTCTGGAAAAAGATAGACATATTGTAACTGCAGAGGGTATAGAAAGAGAAATTGATGAGAATACTATCTGTGTGGGCGCGGTTTTAGGGACAACCTTCACAGGACAGATGGATCCTATAAAAGAAATAAATGATCTTTTAGTTAATATAAAGGAAACTAAGGGTTGGGATATACCAATACATGTTGATGCTGCCAGTGGAGGTTTTATAACTCCCTTTCTTAATCCTGAAATTGAATGGGATTTCAGATTGGAACAAGTGAAATCGATTAACGTATCTGGACATAAATATGGATTAGTGTATCCTGGAGTGGGATGGTTAATCTTTTGTGACAAGAATGATCTTCCTGAAGAACTGATTTTTGAAGTGAATTACCTTGGTGGGTTAATGCCTAATTATTCATTGAACTTCTCTAAGGGAAGTAATACCATTATAGCTCAATATTATAATTTAATCAGATTAGGGAAAAAAGGTTACCAAGATATTTTACAAATATTATTAGTTAATGCTATTTATCTAGCCCATAAACTGGAAAATTCTGGCAGATTTGAATTGATCAACAAAAATATCTTGTTCCCCCTAGTGGCTGTGAAATTAAAAGAGGATGCTAATTTCACCGTCTTCCACCTATCAGAAAAATTACGTCAAAAAGGTTGGATTGTGCCAGCGTATACGCTCCCTGCTAATGCAGATGATGTGGAGGTCATGAGAATGGTTATTAAAGAAAATTTCGGTAGAGATATGGTAGAAATGCTTTACACTGACATAATGAAAGCTTATGATAGTTTAGATCAAACCACCTTCGTTAAAGAAGAAATTGATGAGAAGAGAAAAAATCTCACCCTATTATACTAGAACTAAATAATACTTTTTCTTTTTAACATTTCTTTAAAAGCTCTTCAAAAGAAGTTTAAATTCTAGCTTCCATTATTTCTAGTACTGATAATCGCTTTGAAAAAAATTGAACATTAATAACCATGTATTAACTTATTTAATATTTATAATATTCAAATTAGAGGATATATTCAAATGATTGGAATAAGCGCTGATTTTGACCCACTACATAAAGGTCATGTTAAATTAATTGAAAAGGCCCGCGAATTGGCTGATAAAAAAGGTGAGGAGGTAATAATTTATCTTAACAAGGAGTATAGTGCAAACCACGCACCTTTCTTTGTAGGTTATGAGGCTAGATCTCAGATGGCTCTTGAAGCGGGAGCTGATAAAATAGTATCCATTGAAGGATTGCATCATCGATTAACACTAGCCTACACCGTTCCCATACGTATTGCTATGATGATCGAGGAGGGAGTATTCGATTATGTAGATGCTGCTAATGTATCAACAATGAAAATCAAAAAATATTCGTCATCCTTCGCGAGTAAAGGAATATTCAGTGGTATACCTCGAAATCTGCCTAATAGAAATGTAATTAGATGGTTTGCAGTTAATGAATTTCTATACCAAAAATATGGAAAGAAACTCGTGTTTCACATCATCCCAGAATATAAGATGAATGGAGAGAAAATTTCAGGGCGTAACATTAGAAAAGAAATAATTGATAACGAGCTGGAAATACCTGAAAATATTAAGCAACTTCTTCCTGAATCAACAGTGAAAATACTAGAAAATGAGATAGTAAAAGGCCATGTGCCAGGTAAAAGAAATTTAAATGTTATCATGGAAAGTTTAAATAAATATTCACGCTCTAAGCTCCTTGATATTGCCTATTTGAATGCTGATGCTGTTGACGCTATCATTAAGGGTAGACGATATAATTATGAAAATCAAATATGGGCATCCTTCAGAAAGGCTGGTTATGGTCCAGTACTCACTAGACTGGCTATAAGTACTATTGAACAAACTGTAAGTCGTGGGGAAGTGTATGAACTCATTAAGGATTATGAAAAACAGGGGATTATTCCTCCAGACCAAACGGTTGAAAAGATCATTGAAAGAGCCTGGTTTGTAGCTTCGAAAGGAGCTGAGGGAGCTTCATCGGCCGACGCTCATAAAATGTTCAGGGAAGGTAAAACTATCCGTGAAAAGCCGTTTTACACTTTTGATGGGGGAATTCATCTTCGTAGCTTTGAAGTTGATTCCCTAAAAACTGATATGGAGGCCTCACTCTACGTCGATAAACATGGTAAGATTTCATGTGTGGTACGGGCGCCAGATCGTAAAATAAAAACTCCACTTAAATTACCAGCAAAACTTGCAACCTATCTTCGTCTTTTGATAGATTCACATTTTATCCCTCTGAAAGCTCAGATTGTAGAGAAAAAACAGGGATTTAGAGTACGAATCTCCATACATAATAGATAATTTATTTAGAATAAGAAAATTTTTAGATTTAAGATTAAATTAAATTTAATGAAATATTAGTTAAAACTAAAAAACGATGGATAATTTACATCTTCAACAGAACTAAAAATATAATTTTTTTATTATTTCAATTTTGATTTGGAGTTTTAATTAATAGGAAATTTTTATTTTTGAATTCTTTCAAATATATTTTTATAATCTTCAGGTGTTTTTTCTAGTTTGCCTAATTTTTTGGTTAGCATATTGAAAAATTCTGCAGTTGCCTTGCTTATCATGGGATCAGAATATTCTGATATCATATCTAAAATTTCATACAATTCTTGTGCTCTTCTTTCTGCATGGAAAGCGCTGCTCGTTATTCTTGATATTGCAGATTCTCTAAAACCTGGACATTCGGTTTCTTCCAGAGATTTAAGAAGTTCTTCGTCTAATCCCAACTTATATGCGGAATAAAGTGATTCAAAAAGCAGTGCTGAGACACTTTTTGTGTATGAACTTCTCAACATCTTTAATGTCGATGCTTGACCTATTTCAGGTCCTATAACCTTTATATTCATACCATATTTATTTAATTTCATAAATTGAATTGCGGAGCTTCCAGAGACTATTATGGGTACATTGAAGCCTAATCTTTTTATACTTCCCATTATTGCAGCATCTACGGTTTTACCATTCTCTATATAGCTCAATGCTTCCTCAACGGTTTTTGGTGAAACATTATTTATATCCGCATAAACTCCTTTGGAATATTTTCCTACTGCTCGAGCAACTTCTACGGCTTGTGAGGGTGTCACTGTAGATATCAAAATATCAGAATTTTTTGCAACTTCGATTTGATCTTCACAAATATTCACTCCAGTCTTCTCTGCTAAACTGCATGTTCTGGGAGTTCTACCTTCTAGAGAAGTGTAAATTTCCACTGCCTTATCCCTAAGACCTTTTGAAATGGTTGTTGCTACCTCTCCAAATCCTATAAATCCTACTTTCATAGAAATATCCCCAATCATAAAAAAAATTTCGAATTCATATAACTTTTTTATTTAATTATAATGTTAAGGTAAATAAATTTTTATCACATAATAAGAATTAATTTACACTTGAAGTGTACGTTCGATTTTAAAGTATGGTATTACTAAAACTTCATTGACTTAGTATGTTAATTGAAAGTAATTTACCCCTATCAGTATCTAATACAATTATAATTTCAAAACTACATTATCTCCAAGTTCAATACCGATATTCCGAGCAACCGGCAGACATTTAGCATTTAAAAGAGAGAATACAGGTTTATCTTTTAAATTCATTTCATCTAATCCTTCATAGTTNNATCACTCCTATAGAATCCGTGCCAATAGATGTGAGTTCAGCCACTTCATTCAAACCTATCTTTAACGCATCAATAATGCAGGCATCATTAAGAATAGGTTTCTCTTTTAAGGCTACAGTAACTTTAACATCATATCCTTTAATTTGCTCTAATAACAGTTTATCAAAAACTATTTCTCCAATGTTATCAGCTAGATATAATACGTTATGGGCCTTATGGAGTGCTTTTTCCAGTTGGGCTGAGTGATCAATGGCTAGATCTTTTAGCATTGTTTCTATTATAAGTTCATCTATATCAGTTTCAAGTCCTAAAGCTCCGAAATCTATAACNNGCCTAACTCGTTAGATACAGCTCCTTGATGGAAACTTTCACCTAAAATTCGGGTTATATTTACCATTACATCCATCTTTAATGATTCATCTGAAGTCGCCAGATCCAGAGCTTCTCTTGCCTGCCTTAGGAAGCAGGCTGCACATTCATAGTGAACCTTCATAAAAATGACCTCTAAAAATTTTTTATTATCCTTCTTAAAACTAAAATTAATTTAGTAATTGAATTTATTCTTTTTACTCGTATTAATTAATAAGTAAAAATTTACTTTGGGTTAAAGACCAAAGATTGGAGGTATGGGAGTTAAACATAATATAAAAATTACTAATAAACCCCATGATAATATTTTACGATTTTTACTCAGCCTTGAAACATTATCCAAGGCTCCAGGATGTCTTTTAGTCATGATCATGATAACAAACATTAAGATAGCCATTATTATCCAACCTAAAGCCATTGTTATGACTATACCTACAAAGGACACGATTTTATGAATCCTCTCGTTGAAAATAGATCGGGAGATATGTCCCCCGTCTAGGAAAGCTACTGGCATTAAATTTAGCATGGTTATCACAACACCTATCCAACCGGCGAAAGCCACTGGATTCATCTGCAGCATGTATCCATTAGGAACTGATGGAGCTGTAAAGTAACTTATAATAGTCATAAGTAATGGTGGATTAAATATAATGGACCTGCCTTAATTGGTGCAATAGTGGAGAAGTAAATTCCAATAAAGAGCACGGGAATGGTAACAATGATTCCAGCTAAAGGACCGCTGACTCCCAAATCAAAAAGAGCGTTTTTATTAGGTATGGGTGATTTAACATTAATAACCGCCCCAAATGTGCCGATGATTGTAGGTGCGGGTATAAAATAGGGTAAGGTTGCCTCCACATCATGTTTACGAGCGGCGAAGTAGTGTGCGGTTTCATGTGTACCAATTATAGCTAATATTGCAATTGAAAAAGCTATACCATCCCATATACTTCCACCGAATATGTAACCGGCGTAGATGGTAGTAACCACTGTAACTATTAAAAGGAGAATGTTTATATNNAATTAGATTTTTTTATCTCTTTTTTTTCAGCTATTTTAATGATATAATTATTTTCATATTCTTCTATAAATGGTGTGTACCCTAATTCTCCCATATCCTTAACTAAATGGGTGAATTTATCAGCATCATAATCTTGAACAATGAAATAAGTGGTATCAGGCGTTTTGGAGAAATTTATCAGGGTGAAATACTTTGAAATGTAATCTTCAAATATTTGAAAATCCTCCACTCATATGCACGTCCCAAAAATAATTATAGATCGAACTGAGATCTAAACTTTTTAATTCTAAGTTATTTAACTTTTATATATAAACATTCTAGAATTTTAAAAAAAATATGTGAATTGTCACTTCAGGCTTAATTTATCTATAAGAATTCTTTTTGAAGTCTGTTTAACCGCCGAAAATTACTTTTATAATTTCGATGGTGTCTCCTTCTTTAACAATTTCTTCTTCGATTACTATGTATTCATTCTTCTTGACTACTACTGTTTCAGATGCTATATCCAATATTTTCAAAAGTTCTTTAATAGTTATATTCTCTGAAATTTCTGTGACTTCGTTTTCTTCTCCAATTATAACTGTTATTTTCATTAAAAATTACTCCTTTGAAAATATAATTTTTCTTTTTCATAAAAACTTTGATTTCAAAATTTACAATATTATTCTTTAATTAAAAAATACGTAGATATTCATTCTTTTTATTTCCACTCTTTTGAGAAAGTACATGCCTTGCACAAATCACCAGAAGCTGGTTCCCCGCATTGCGTGCATACACTCATAACTCCCTTAATGGGTAATTCCCTCTTTAGAATAGGTTTTATCTTGTCAAATCCACGGAGAGTTGAGTACATAATAGTGGGATGATTCTCTGAAAGTTTTTTAATAAAACGGCCTACTTCACCCCGGAAAGAGTCTACAGCATAAGGACAACCTGCAAGATGCACTTCCAAATCCGATTCAATCACATAGAGCCCTACTTCTTTTTCTGTAATCTCCCTTAAAGGTTTGATTTTAGGAACAAATTTATGATATTTAGATTCCGATTTAGGCCCAATACGTGTAAGATTATCCAAGTTACCCTCCAAATAATTCATAATTATGGATTGAGTCTCATCATCCAAGTTATGGCCTGTGGCAATTTTCGTGGCACCTTCCTCTTGGGCTACTCGGTTTAAAATCCATCTGCGAAGTACTCCGCAGTAAGTGCAAGCGTGTCTTAAATCGCCTTCTTTCTGATCTTCCATCATTTTATCTAAAGTCTTATTGAAATAATGCTTAAATGTCACGATTCTATGATTTATCCCTAATTTATCTGCATTTTTTCTTGCAATCCTTACTCCTTCCTCTCGATAACCTTTTATTCCCTCATCAATAGTCACAGACGTAAGATCGATGATATTCCTTTTACGCAGGATATTAAGAATATTCATTGTCATGACACTATCTTTCCCGCCAGATAACGCTATTAAGACATGATCATCCTTCTCGATGAGTTCATATTTACGTATATCCCTTAAAACTTTTTCTTTAGTTGAATCTATANNTTTGCATAAGAGTTGTCCGGAAGCTTTTTTTTGGATTATTACTGGTGATTCACCGCATTTAGTGCATATATACATATTATACTCCGTAATAATTCCTGATTTTGTTCATGTAGGTATGATAATTTATTATAATTTGGAATAGTTCTAATGGAAATATTAATTTATTCAAAATAATTGAAAATCTTGCAGGTAATTTTTACCTAATTTTAAGCTAATTTCTGCTTTTTGGAGCTCCGCGCCTAGGTAAGAGGCATGTTCAATTCTTGAAACTAAACCCTGTTTTATGATCATATCATATACCTGTTTGGCTGTTTGTCCAGTAATAGCAACATCTGGCTTCATATTCTTATAATGAACAGCCTTTATTACATCATCTTCAACTATTAACTTAAAGCTACCATAAGGATCTTGTGTGAATCTATAATCTTCAATGCCTTGTATAATAGGTACATTAATATCTTCAATTATTTTTTCACTTTTACGTTTATCCTTCAATATTAAAAGATTAATTCCCAGATCTTTAGGCACAGATCCTCTATTCTTGGCTAAAAACATCATTTTAGAAGATACTGCAAGTTCATGAACACTTCCAAGAGTTTTTCCACTCTCTTCAGGCGTGAATAATATACTAGCACCTAATTCCATTGCAATTCCGGACAGTAAAGCATTTACACCGACTGAATCTACATCAAGAAGCTCTGTAACATTTCCCACTCCAAAAAACAATGGAACTTTGTTCTTCTTCTTAAATTTATGACATGCTATTATAGATTCGACTGTGCTTCGGCTGTTTATAGGATCTAGAATTAAATCCGCAATTACATTAATTCCACTGCATTTCTTAATTAATTCTTCAATTGCATTCACTCGCTCAAGTACTGTTCCGGGTGTCCAGTTTTTACTGAAATCCGTGGGAAGAATGACTGCCGGAATTTTTTTTTCTTTTATTAAAGGCAGAACTTCATCACAATTTCCAAGATCTAAACTTAAAACCAAGTCTACTCCCGAATCTACTGCAACTTCGATCTCATCTGGATTGAGAGTATCTATGCTTAGGGGAATATCTCCCAGATTTTCCTTGAAAACTTTGACCATACCGGGAATATGATTCGCTAGATTTTCTCCGGCGATCATACCAATATCAACCATATCTGCACCGTTTTTTACAAAATACTCAGCCCGCTCTAAAAGTTCTTCGTGATTTAAAAGTGGTGCATTTGCTATTTCAGCTAATACTCGTATGGGGAAATCTTCTCCCACTGGAAGATTTCCAATCATGATATTTTCAGGTTTTTCTAAAAGTTTTTTATTATTTTCTTCATCTTTTTCAAAATTATTAATGAATGTTAGGGCCCGTCTTTTAAGTTCATCTTCTATAAGTTTGTCCGCTGGTACTTTTGATGATAAATCTAGTTTTTCAATCATCTCTAGTACTACTGGGAGGTCAGCAGCGTCTTTAGGTCCCTTGTATGTAGGGATGCCCATTTCATCTTGTATCGGGTTTACGTTTTTTCTTATCAGTCCGGGGGTGATGATTATGTCAATTGATTTTAAATATTTGTAATTCAACTTTTTTATTTCTTTAATTATTTTCCTGGGTGTTAGAAATGCTGCTATGGGTGTTTTCATTGTGTGAACATGTATTTCATGTTTGGATTGGCTTGATACTTTTTTCACTAGTGAACTTGCCAGTTTACCCGTTACTATTAAAATTTTCATGTACAGCTTTCCTTTTGAAATTTATATCATATTCCAGAAAAATGTTAATGTAAATTGTTNNAAATATAAATGCATTATTTTAATTTTATATTTAAAAATATCCCAATATTTATCAAAAGAAGAAGCAATGTTGATTGGAAATACTAACGAATTCTTAATTGTTTTGATAAAAATAGTTTGAGAACTTTTTTTAGAGAATCTTTTTATAGTAGATCGCAAACGTATATATATTATAATTTATA
>PMNN01000225.1 GCA_003161815.1 Methanobacterium sp.
GTGAAAAATGTGGAGGATATTATGAACTCCAGGATGGGGAATCTCCTGATGATTTCGACACATGTCAATGCGGTGGAAATCTCAAGTATGCTGATTCCATCAGTGATGTTATAAAAGCCGAAAATGCTGATTCCATCAATGTTGTTATGAAAACAGAAAATACTTCTTACATCTGTATGAATTGTGGAACCAATAATAAAAATACAAATGTATATAATCATTCGTGTTTCAAATGTGGTTTTCACATATAGCCGTAACAAAAGCGAAAGAAAGGGGCTGTAAAGTTATGTGTGTTGAGCTTGGTCACGCAAAAAATTCTTAAAACCTCAATTTTTAAGGTTAGAACAAGATTTTGAGACGGTTTTATTATACACCTTTTATTAACATTTAGTATTAATCAATAATCCCGGTGGGTTCTTTTCTTGATTTTTCATTTGATTTTTAGTTTTGGAGTTTTATTTTGAATAACTTAAAAATAGTATATTTTGGGATATTCCTGTTTTTTTTGGATTATTTTTGGTAAAATTTATATCAGTACTATTTCAAGATTATAATGTTAAGTAATTTTTTTTTATATTTCATTTATTTATAAATCGAATGAGAGCAGAATTTTTATGAGTTTATACATCAAAGAAACAGGTAAAAACAGTGATGAAACCATATTATTTCTTCATGGGGACGGAATTGCCGGATGGATGTGGGATAAACAGATAGAATCATTCAGTGATTATCATTGTATTGTGGTTGACCTTCCAGGGCATGGGAAAAGCTCTGAGGCAAAATCATTTACCGTGAAAGATACCGCAGAAATGATAATTGGTATAATTCGTGATCAGGCTCATGGTAAAAAAGCACATCTTGTAGGAATATCTATGGGTGCTCAGGTAGTTGTCCAGATTCTAGGCATAGCTCCGGAAGTTGTCGATCATGCACTTATAAGTGGAACGCTTGTACGCACTGTTCCGCCGACTGAAATATTTCTAAAACTCTTAAATAATCTTATTGAAATTTATATACCTGTGAAGAATAATCCTCTTTTTATAAAGAGTTATATGAGATCGTACAACATACCTAAAAATCTCTTAAATAAGTTTAAGGAATCTACATACATTATAAAACAGGATTCTTTAGATAGGATTATCAGGGAGAACATGCTTTTTAAAATGCCTGAAGGCCTTGGAAATGTGTATGTGCCTGTATTGGTGATGACTGGTGAAAAAGATTATAGAATTGTTAATGAATCTGCAAAAAAACTTATGAATGTTCTTCCAAATTCAAAGAGAGCATATGCTTTGAGAGTAGGACATATGTGGAATATGGAAAATCCCGAATTATTTAATAATGTTTTAAGGGCATGGATAAATGATGAATCTCTGCCAATGAGCGTTAAACTGTCATAAACTAGTTTTCTGAATAGTTTTAGTCCCTTCCATTTTTCATAATTAGGTTAGGTCTTGTTATGGCTTTTTTGGAGTTGTGGCCGAGTGTTGTGAGCAGGTCTACTAACATTAGCATTCAAAGAATGTAATTTAATGAGGGATCTATAATTAATATGTGGATTTTCTTCATTGATAGTGTTATCAATGGAGATTTCATCAGTTCACCAAGAGAAAGTATTTACTTCCTCCGTATTAAATTTATTGGTTTAATTATAATTAAAAAAGCTTTAAAATATATTTCAAAATGTATTTTTATAAACGAACCTACAAAAACTCGACAAAAAAAGAAAAAAAGACTTATAAACCCCTTCAACATCTAAAATTAAGGAGGGGGCTAAAATATTTTATTTTTGAAATAAATTTTTTAAAATATTCAAATTGGTAAAAAGAATAAGATTTATTTTTAGTATATATTAACAAAGTTTTGTAAGCGAGTTTTATGGATTAAATTGAGAGTAATAAAAAATAAATATGGTAGTTTCATTATATTCCTATTCAACATATAAAAATTTTAGTTATTAAAAACTGGATGGGTGATTCTAAAGTGCATATTCTATTTATTGAGCCGCCTAAAGAATTTTGGTTTGTAATGGGAGAATACATGCCACCTCCCCTGGGAATTCTTCAACTTGCAGCTTTTCTAGAATCAAAAAATGATGAATGGGAAATAGATGTCCTTGATTGCCAAATTGAATCCATTGGTTGGCATAATCTTAAAAAACGTATTGAATCCTCAGAACCCTCAATAGTAGTTTGCAGTGGCTTAGCAACCTGTAATACATATACTGTTCTTAGAACATTAGATATAGTAAAAAAAGTTAATCCTCAGATAAAAACAGTGGTAGGCGGTCAGCATTTCACAGCATTAGCCCATGAAAGCCTGGAATCCTATCCAATTATTGATTTCATCATCAGGGGAGAAGGTGAATTAACATTATATGAGTTGATATCTAATTTAGAAAACCGTAAAACACTCCACACTGTAATGGGATTATCATTCCGGAATGGAGATGAAATCGTACATAATCCTCCCCGGCCATTGATTAGTAATCTGGATGATCTACCTTTACCTGGTTACCATTTCATCGCTGATGGAATAAATAAATATCATTTTAAATTAATGGCTGGTTCTGATGCGGGTTACGCTATGGTGGAGGCTTCCCGTGGTTGTCAGTTTAAATGCAAATTCTGTTCCCAGTGGGTGCATTGGAGTGGCAGATGGCGGACTAAATCCCCTAAACGCGTCGCTATGGAGATGGAGCATCTTTACAATGAATATGATATTCGTTTTTTATGGTTAACTGATGATAACCTGGGATTGGGTAAAAGAACCAGTGATTTATGTGATAAATTAATAAATAAGGATATTAATGAGGATTTAATGTGGTTCGTCCAGGCTAGAAGTGATGATATTATCAAGAACAGTCATATACTACCCAAAATGCGGAAAGCGGGGAATTACTGGATTATGACTGGATTAGAACGTCATGATGAANNGAATTCAGAGAATTTGTTAATCATGTAGATCCTGATATAGCGATAACCATGATATTAACCCCCTTCCCCGGGACGGAGATATATCAGAATGCAGAGCGTAATGGATGGATTGAAGACCATAATTGGAGTAATTATGATATGGTTCATGCAATTATGCCAACTGAATACTTAACCCGATTAGAAGTTCAAGAAGAATTATACAAATGTTATCGGGATTTCTATGGTAGTATGAGAAGAAGAATTACCGGTATATTCTCACAGAATAAATTTAAACGGAAAACCTATAGGTATATGGCAGGTCAAGGTCTGCTTCAATCAATGAAGGAATTATTTTGAATCACACTAAAAAAAGGTGGAATTTATCATTCATTTATTACGTTTCAATAAGTTTTTTAGGACTTCTAATCCTTCTTTTAATGATTATATGGATTTCCCCATCAAATAATGCACCTAATTATCATAACCCCGTAATTTTCTTAGTATTCTTTTCTATATGTTTTCTAGGATTGATAGCTGCTCTGTATCCAAGAATATGTTCAAAGCCGTTCTATTTAGGAGTTAATGAAAAATTAGTAGATTATTCAATGGAATTTAAGGGTCATCATCCAGTCTGCGGAGAATTCACCTCCCACATATTCAATTGGCATGGAAAGGACATCTGCGCAGGATGCACAGGATTAGTAATTGGAGCCATTCTGGCCATGATAGGAAGTATAGTTTATTATATATACGGTAATTTAAATACCACTGAGGGTCAGTTAGTATTAGCATTGGGATTAGGGATTGTTCTATTTAGTTTACTGCAAATATTTTTTTTAAAGATACAGAAGAATCAAGTGAAATTATTCTCAAGCATGACACTGGTTATAGGATCCCTTCTAATTCTGATTGGAATTAATACTCTAAATAATAGTGTGTATATTGAATTTTACTTTCTAATGCTTATTCTTTTCTGGATTTTAGCCAGAATCACGTTATCCCATATTGATCATGAGACTATATGCAGAAATTGTCGAATGCAGTCATCCTGCCCCTACTAGTTAAAAAAAAAATTAAATTTTAATTTTTTAATACTTTAGTTTTTAGAAAGCCTCGATAGTTATTAACTTTCCCGGTTTCTCTGAGTGTATCTGTAAATACCGCTTAAAATTATCAGCAATCCAACAATGACAATTATTATAGGCCAGATGTACTGTAAGAAACTAAAACCGTAGATTGATGATAGACCTATGAGAATTAAAAATATACCAATCAAAAGAGCTACAATTAAACCACCATGAGGTAATCCGAAGCACTCATTTCTATAACGGTACCTATCCTCCCTATATCTACGCCTATCCTCCCTATACCGATCTCTATCATTATCATCATTCAGGGAAACTCCACATTTTGAACAATATTCTGCATCTTCTGGATTATTATTCCCACACTTATCACAATAAGCCATACAACATCTCCTCCATGATAATTAATTAATTTAAATATTAATAACTTTTTTGAATTTTTCAGGAAAAATTGAATGATGGAATTTTATACTGAGTAAGTTTATTTTTTATTCTTTTTTAATTTACAACGAGTTTCTATTCAGGCTTAACAGTAATTTTCTGCGATGTTTTTTTATTTCTTGTATCAGCTTTTATCTAGTTATATTCAGCCCAAAGTGCATGTGAAGATGAATGAAGTTTATGTATCTCAATATAAATTAGAGATTTAGCTAGAGATAACATTTAAAATATGGATTGTTTTTAAGATTTAAATTTTTTTACAGTTGAAATTTGTACCCTTCGTTATAGAAACCTTAACGAAATAAATTTTTTCTAACTCATGAAATAATTCTCAAACGACTTCATAATACCCCTATCAACCTAATAATATTATAAAAATTATGCATTTAACATTTAAACCCACAATAACTGAAAAAACATAAACCCAAAAGTTAAAAACAAAATGATTTATAGAAATTCTCTAAAGAGATTAATCCAATACCTTTATATCAAATACCAGAATTTTAGGTTTTTATTAAGTTAAAAACAGATTAATAAACATATTTTGGGAGTTTGCATATTAATAACTCTCGTTAGACCTATTTTTACACATCTCCGAAAATATGGTAACTAACATAAAAGTTGAAGCAATCGAATCTAATTTAATAGCATTAACTGAATATATGATGAAATATAAGCACCTATTGAAAGCTTTAAAGTAAAATAATAAAAAAAATGAAAGTTTTTACTATTTCAAAGCAGGTAAAAGGAAATAAAGAGTTATCAACCAAAGCAAAATAGTTATCACCGGCCTTAAAAGAGTATTAATGACGAATTTTTCCTTCAAACCTGTGTAAAAGTGATTAATAGCACTGAAAGTGAAGAATACGAGTAAAACCATGTAAATTGCTAGATAAGCCATGAATCCCCAGTTCAATACCCAAGCAAAGAACATTACCACGGTTATAGCCAGAAAGTGCATTCTTGACTGGCGACGCCAACCTGCCCCCTGATCACCGTAACCTGCTACTTCTGCACCCCCCTCCCTGAAGAAAAGGCCTTCTATTGCGGTGAAACCCGCCAAAAATATGACGGTGAAAATTGAGAAGATAGAAAACTGAGACTGAGGATTATTACCCCAAAAAAATGCAAAAAATATTCCCAATGCCACACCAGCCCAACGCATTACCTCTAAAAACGGTTGATTTTAGTATTGACAATCATGATTAATATTCTGATCCATTTAGTATTAATAATTTTATATTCCATAGATAACATTATGATATAATTTCTAAAATCAAAAAAAAATCAAAATGGTTCATAGAAATTCTCAAAAAATAATTATTTTTCAAAATCGATCTTATGGTAATCAATAGTTTGGACGTTAAATCCCTAAAAACTTACCATAGTCATATTAAATAGTAATTATCATATTTTAATAGGGGAATGATTTTAAATGAATGGGGATGACATTAAAGTTAAACAG
>PMNN01000151.1 GCA_003161815.1 Methanobacterium sp.
ACAGTAATTTCGATGGGTTACCGAAGAGCTGCTACTAAAGCACTGGAAATATTAAACGAAATTACTATTGACCGAAGTGATCGAGAAACTTTAATTGAAGTAGCCATGACCGCCATGACTGGTAAAGGTACGGAAAAAGCCAGGAAACCACTAGCGGAAATCATTGTTAAAGCAGTAAAACAAGTGGAAGAAGANNGAATTGCATTATTAAAGTACCCTATAGAAGTGAAGGACCTGGAAACTGATGCTAAAATTAAATTAACTGCCCCTAACCAGATGCAAGCCTTCATTGAACAAGAAGAATCCACGATAAGAGATATGGTTGATAAGATCATAGCTACTGGAGCTAACGTTCTTTTCTGTCAAAAAGGAATAGATGATTTAGCCCAACACTACCTAGCACGTGAAGGTATTTTTGCAGTTAAGAGAGTAAGAAAATCTGACATGGAAAGACTGGAGAAAGCCACCGGAGCTTCCCTGGCAACCAATATTGAAGATCTAAATTCAGAAGATTTGGGTAAAGCAGGAATAGTTTATGAGAAGAAGATTTTTGATGAAATCATGATCTTTGTCGAGGAAAATCCAGATCCCAAGGCAGTATCTATCATACTGCGTGGAAGTACTAAACATGTAGCTGAGGAAGTTGAAAGGGCTGTAGATGATGCCATAGGAGTAGTAACCGCCACTGTAGAAGATGGTAAAGTGGTAGCTGGCGGCGGAGCCGCAGAGATGGCTATTGCTCGTGGTCTCAAGGATTACTCTGACACTATTAGTGGAAGAGAACAATTGGCTGTAGCTGCTTTTGCCACAGCTTTGGAAGTAGTACCTAAAACTCTAGCGGAAAATGCTGGAATGGACAGTATTGATGTTCTGGTGGATATTAGAGCGGCACAGGAAAAATCACCATTTATGGGACTTGATGTTTTCCAGGGTAAAGTAGCTAATATGAAATTCGCCACTGTAATTGAACCTCATCGAGTGAAAAAGCAAGCTATTCAATCTGCAGCGGAAGCAGCTGAGATGATTTTAAGGATAGATGATGTGATTGCTTCCAGCGGTGCTGGTAAACAACCAGATATGGAAGGAATGGAAGGTATGCCTCCAGGCATGGGTGGAATGCCTCCAATGATGTAAAGGTTATTTAACCTTAAAACATCTTTTTTTTATTTAAATATTTTTTTATTTTTAATTTCATTCTATCCTTTTTTAAATGAAGTTTTTTTTTATAATTATTTTTTAAATATTTTTTGTTTTATTACTATAACAGAGATTAATAAATGGTTTTTGTTTTATCAATAAATATAATAATTTAATCATATTTTTTGATGATTTAAATAAATTATTTATCATGATTAAATATGATTTATAATGATTAATAATAGCAATATATATATGGAATGATCAACTTACTAATTATTACAAATAATTAAAATAATCAAAGGCGGGAAAAAATGGCACACGAAGTGGATGTTCTTCTTCACGAGAAAAGAATTTTTGATCCTGACGATGAAACAATCGAAAGAGCACATGTAGATAATTGGGAAGCAGAATTGAAAAAAGGAAAAGATCTGGAAAAATACTGGGCTGAAAAGGCAGAACAATTTGAATGGTTCCAAAAATGGGATAAAGTCTTAGATGACACCAATAAACCATTCTATAAATGGTTTGTAAATGGTAAAATTAATTTAGCCTACAATGCTGTGGATCGCTGGATCGAAACCCCGAAAAGAAACCAGGTAGCCATACTCTACGCAAACGAGAGAGGCGACGAGAGAAAAATCACCTATTACGAACTATATCGGCAAGTCAATAAATTTGCCAATGGACTTAAAAACCTGGGAGTTAAAAAAGGGGATAGAGTATCCATGTATTTACCCATGTGTCCAGAGCTCTTGATTTCCATGCTAGCCTGCACTAAGATCGGGGCAATACACAGTGTAGTGTACTCCGGATTAAGTGTAGGCGCCTTTGTAGAAAGAATGAACGATGCAAGAGCAAAAATTCTCATAACCGCTGACGGAACCTTTAGAAGAGGTAAAATCATAGATCTTAAGAAAATATCAGATGAGGCTCTGCTGCAATGTCATACCGTTGAAACAGTAATTGTAGTAAATCATACTGGAAATCCCATAGAAATCTCTGATTTAAGTGGTCGGGAAATATTTTATGATAGGTTCATTGAAGGAGAATCTGATGAATTTGAAGCTGAAGAAATGGATGCTGAAGACCCTTTATTCATATTATACACCTCTGGAAGTACTGGTAAACCTAAAGGAGTGCTACACACCACAGCAGGTTACATGGTGGGTATAGCCACCACCCTCAGGGATATATTTGATATACACGACGATGACTTATGGTGGTGCACTGGAGATATTGGTTGGATAACTGGACACAGTTACGTTATCTACGCACCACTTTTAAATGGCACCACAACTCTGGTATACGAAGGAGCACCAGATTATCCTGATCCAGGTGCATGGTGGCATATGGTGGAAAGATATGGGGTTACTAAATTTTACACAGCACCAACAGCCATTAGACATCTCATGAGATTTGGTGAAAAATATCCCAACATATACAACCTATCATCTTTGAAGATACTGGGAACAGTTGGTGAACCCATCAACCCTGAAGCATGGATGTGGTATTATAAAAATGTGGGAAAAGAAAAACTACCTATCATGGATACATGGTGGCAAACCGAAACTGGCATGCATCTTATATCACCCCTTCCCACCACACCACTAAAACCTGGATCAGTCACCAAGCCAATACCAGGAGTTGAGGCTGAAGTGGTTGACGAGAAAGGTAATTCAGTTCCATTAGGTAAAGGTGGATTCCTGGTTATTAAGACACCCTGGCCCGCCATGTTCCGAACCCTCTACGAGGATGAAGAACGATTTATCAATGTCTACTGGAAGGATTATCCTGGTTTTTACAAGGCTGGAGACATGGCCCGTAAGGATAAAGACGGTTATTTGTGGATTCAGGGAAGATCCGATGATGTTTTGAAGATAGCAGGTCATAGAATAGGAACTTCAGAAGTTGAATCCGCATTCGTAAGCCATCCAGCCGTGGCAGAGGCCGCTGTCATTGGAAAATCAGACCCTGTAAAGGGTCAGGTTATAAAAGCGTTTCTGATACTTAAAGAGGGATATCAACTTAAAACTCAACTAATAGAAGACTTAAAACGGCATATTAGATACGAATTAGGTCCGGTAGCTGTTTTAGGGGAATTGGATCAGGTTGAATCACTCCCCAAAACAAGGAGTGGGAAAATCATGAGAAGAGTTTTAAGAGCCAGAGAAGCAGGAGAAGAGGTAGGAGATACCTCCACCCTAGAAGAATGAAATATTTTTGGATAAAAAAAAATAATTGATTTAACGGAGGTTATAAAGAATGGTTGAAGAAGAATACGCTACTATAACTATAGATGGGCGAAAGCTTTTAAAACATGCTCAGGCAAATCCGGCTCCTTTAGGACTGGTTGCTTTTGGACTGACCACTGTTCTATTAAATTTTTCTAATGCTGGATTTTTCGGGTTAAGTAGTATGATATTAGCTATGGCATTGGCGTATGGTGGAACTGCACAAATAATTGCCAGTGCAATGGAATATAAGAATGGAAACACCTTCGCTACACTTGCATTTGGTTCATTCGGATTTTTCTGGTACTCATTTGCAATATTGTTAATATTACCTAAATTGAATCTGGCAGCCGCACCTGATTCAGCATCACTCGCTGCATATCTATTCATGTGGGGTGTTTTCACTGCTGTAATGTTCATTGCGACAATAAAATTAAGCCGTGGATTGCAAGTTATATTTTCTACACTGGCCATACTATTTTTCCTATTGGCATTGGGAGAAATGACTGGAAATACGACGATAACTTTAATCGCTGGCTATGAAGGGATATTTGTTGGATTAAGTGCAATGTACGTTGGATTAGCAGAGGTTATAAACGAAACATTTGCAAGAGATGTTTTACCTATATAAAATATACCATACAATTAAGTTTTATGGTTGCTAATCACCTCAAAAAAACCAGTGGATTCATAGAAAGTCATTTATGACTTCAAAAATTTCCACTTTTATTCATTTTTTTAAA
This sequence comes from Methanobacterium sp., assembly GCA_003161815.1. Classification (GTDB taxonomy): domain Archaea; phylum Methanobacteriota; class Methanobacteria; order Methanobacteriales; family Methanobacteriaceae; genus Methanobacterium_A. The sequence continues at coordinate 4,115 of PMNN01000151.1, forward strand.
ATATTAAATTTAAACTTCAATTCTAAAATTTATTTTAAATTCTCTCTTTTAATAAATATTTAGCCAGTCTTTTCGCTAAGGCTATTATAGTAAGTACTGGGGGTACTCCAGGAGCTTCAGGAAAAACACTGGAATCAACTACAAATAATCCCTGGATCTCTGTCTCTAAATTTTCATCCACCACTTCACCTAGTGCAGCAGTTCCACCGGGATGCGCTCCGCGAGGAGGAGTGGAAACTAATGTAGTAGCATCAACCCCTGCATTTACTAAGATTGATCCTGCAATAGCTGAACCTCTACTTAGCAGCTCGACATCCTTTGATGTAGTATATTTCACCATACTATCTTCAGTGACCATGCCGGAGGATTCATCTTTTATCTTCACCATAATTCCTAGGATATCCTTTTTTCTGGCTCTAAATTTTTTTAGCTTCTCTACAAGGATTTCTGAATAATGAGGGGAAAGGATTATATCATCCAGTTTTATTAGTGCGTTCATTGGAACTTCTTTTTCGAATTTAATTTTTTTCATTACACCTCCGATAGTTACGAATGTGTCAACGAAAAGATGATTTCCTGCTTTTATATTTGATTTAATTAAGATTCTAGGAGTTGTAAGAGCTCCAGTGCACAGAATTACTAAATCAGCTTTGAATTCACGATTATAACTTTTAACACCAACTATTTTTTGCTCATCTATGATTAATTCAGTGACTGGTGTTTTTTCAATTATATTAGCTCCAAATTTTATGGCTTCATCCAAATATTTCATACTAGTCCATTTAGCATTCCTTTTACAGCCAAAAGCACATTTACCACAGGG
>PMNN01000130.1 GCA_003161815.1 Methanobacterium sp.
CAGATACTGAGAAAATATTACCCTCCAATGAAGCTTCTATAAATTCTTCACCCATGCTTATCTCAAAGTATAATGGTTTATTATCTTCTATATTTTTCTCCAAATCATCCATTATTTCATCGGTTAATTTAAGTAGCTTTGTTTCCCCGGCAGTGTAAGTATTCTTTGGAGTTATAATTTTTTTTAGAGTAAATGGGGCGCAACCTTCGGTTCGAGCTGCTTTACGGTTAGTCCAAAAGAGAATTGTCATTAATTTTTTTCTTGGGTCTAATCCACTTTCAAATTCTAATGTCTTCATTTTTTAAATTCCCACCTTTTTTTTTATACAATATTATTATTTTTTATCTATTAATCCTCGAAATATCTTAATGATTTTAAACTTAATCTTAAAATTTACCATGCTTTTTTTATTTCTTCCCCTAATTTACGACCTATCTGGTAACATTTATTCAATTCATCCTCAGTGGGAACGTAATCCACTTCATATTTATCTTGCACCTGAAATCCGCATTGTTCCAGGGATTCCGCCAGTTTATCCACTGTTTTACCACTCCAACCTTTAGAACCAAAAGTAACAGCTAATCTACGGACACCAGTTCGGCCGAAGTTTAAACCCCTCAAGTAGTACATGAAATCCCCAACACTAGGATATGGTTCATTGTAGAGTGTAGGCACCCCTACTAACAGGGCTTTACTCTCCAGAATATCTTTAACAATTTCGCTTCGCTCATCCTCATGCAAAAAGTACATATTAACCTTTATATCTTCATCAATAAGTCCTTCCGCTAAAGAATAGGCCATCTTTCGGGTGGAGAAGTGCATGGTATCATAAACAATGGTAGCCATATTTTCACACTTTCCAGTGGCCCAATCACTGTAAGCAGATATAATTTGCATAGGATCAGTCCAAATTTGTCCATGTGAAGGAGCTATCATATTTATTTTCTCTAATAATTCCAATTCCTTGATTTCTTCAAATTTACGTAACACTAGCATGGATAAGGGTGTTATCAAGTTCGCATAAAATTTTTTAGCAGCATCCATTAAAAAATATTTGGGAATATCCACATCAAATCGATCTTTAAAGCATAAATGCTGTCCAAATGCATCATTAGAGAATAATATACCCTCATCCACGAGTAAAGTGAACATACTATCTGGCCAATGTAACATTTTGGCCTCGAGGAATGCAAACTGCCTATCTCCTATATCCAGGATGTGTCCTGTTTTAACTGTTCTAAAATCCGCACCCTCCAGCGCAGGGTAATGTCTTATAAGTCCTTCCACAGCGGTTTTTGTACAATAAATAGGTGCTTCAGGGAATTTTTTATGAATCTCTGCTAGAGCACCGCTGTGATCTTTTTCAATATGATTCTGGATTATCATATCCACATTTAATTCTCTGCCCTCCTGGTTGAAGGCATCTTCAATTCTACCCCACATCTGAGAAGACGTTCCAGGATAAGTATTGTCAATCAAAACCACTTTATCTTTACCGAAAACCAGATAACTATTATAGGTGGTGCCTTTTAAGGTATATCCATGATAATTTCTTATATCCCAGTCAAGAACACCAATCCAGTACACTCCATCTTTAATCTTCCGAGCACTTGCTTTCATTATTATTTTCCCCAAAATTAAATTATTAAAAGAAATTTTTTTTATCTTAGTTTATATTATGTAGTAAAAGTGTTATATTTTTTATGTATTTATTAAGATTCCAAAAAAATTAATTATAAAATGGCCAGTTAGATGAGTTATACGCTATTTAAGCCATTAAAGCAAAAATATTTTGAATCGAGTATTATTTTAATAAAAGCGTGAATGCATAGTACATGCCTGCAGAAAGTGCTATACAGGCAGGGATGGTGAGGATCCATGTAGTGGCTATGTGTTTGATCACATCCATTTTAACGGTATCAGTTCCCCTAGCTATACCAACCCCTATTACTGAACCAACTAATGTTTGTGTAGGGGATATGGGGCTTCCTAAGATCGCGAATATATAGACAACTGATGCCATGGATATTTGGGCTGAAAAACCTCTGCTTGGAACTAATTCTGTGATACGTCTCCCTATAGTACCGGTAATTCTTCTTCCAGCAAATAATACACCTAAAACCAGTCCAATGGCGCCTATAAACTTGATGTCCATACTAACTCCAGTTCCAAAAGCGTAGTAGATTACCGCCGTTGCAGCTGCAATATCTATAGCCCCTACATTCAACGCGGCAAACCCAGAACTTCCTATTTGTAAATAGCTAAATATTTTTTCTATCCTGTCTTTAAGTCCAACAGTGGATATATTACGGATGAATTCTCTCCTTAAAATATAATATAAAGCAAATCCTGTAGCAAGTCCTATTATAGGTGAGAAAATCCAGCTTAAAACAATGAATCCTAAAACATTGAAATGTATTTGGGACGGACCAGCGGCAGCTAACCCGTAACCGAAAACAGCACTTACAATTGCATCTGACCCTGAGATGGGAATCTTCCGCAGCAAAGTAAAACTGATCCATATGGCTGCAGCTAATATAATAATTAAAGCTCCGGTGGCTGTTAAAACGTCTGAACCAATAATCCCACTTCCAATGGTCCGCGACACATTACCACCTAAATAGATCGCTCCAATAAACATGGCTGCAGCGCCTAAAATCAAAGCTCTCCTCATTTTGAGCGCTCCACTGCCTACTGCGGTGCCTACTGAAGTACCAATGTCGTTGGCGCCAATTGTAAAAGCCATATAAAAGCTTATAGCGACTCCGATTATCAGTAACCAGTTCATATCTATAATTTATAATTATTATATATAGAAATATCTTGGTAATCCTAGAAAGCTTAATTTATTTCCTCATTTGTGAAAAATCTTATCTATTCTTAGAGAAAAAATTGATCGCAAGCTTAAAATAGTAAAAAGTCTAAATTATTAATAGGCTAGACTGGAGGGTTAGGGGTCCTCTGTAAGCGCATATCCCCTATATGGCGCGGTCGAAGTTCAAGA
>PMNN01000145.1 GCA_003161815.1 Methanobacterium sp.
AAGGAAATTTATGGCAGATTCTACTTTAGGTCCCATACTCCCTTCAGGGAAATGACCTTCACTAAGATATTCTTTAGCTTGGGCAGTTGTCATTTGATCAATAAATTTTTCAAATGGGGTGTTATAGAATAGAGATATTTTTTCCACATCAGTAAGAATAAGTAATATTTCAGCTTCAATTAATGAGGCAAGATGAGAAGCTGCATGATCTTTATCCACCACCCCTTCAACACCTTTAAGCATTCCATCCTCTTTTATAATCACTGGTATACCCCCTCCTCCGGAGGCTATAACCATTGTTCCTTCCATAAATAAAGTTTTAATACATCCTTCTTCAACAAATCCAATTGGAAGAGGTGAAGGAACTACTCTACGATAACCTCTCCCACTGTCATTGACAATAACCCATTTCCGCTCTTTTCGTAATTCTGTTGCCTCCAAAGCCGTGTAAAACGGGCCAATAGGTTTAGTGGGATTTTTAAACTGAGGATCTTCTTGATGCACTAGAGTTTGGGTAAGCAAAGTTACCACTGATTTATCCATTTGAAATTCCTTCAGCATGTTTTTTAAAGATAATTGAAGCATATAACCAATCATGCCTTGGGATTGTGCTACACAAACATCTAAAGGCATAGGGGGTAGGGTGTTTTTAGCCAGATCATAGGCTAGAAGAATATCACCAACCTGTGGCCCATTACCGTGAGTAATAGCAATGTGATAACCTTCCTTCATCAATTCTATAATATAACGACTGGTTTCATTAACATTTTCAAATTGTTCTTGGGCTGTACCTTTCTCCGTATGCTTGAGAATAGCATTTCCACCTAACGATACTAACATGTTTCTGGTCATCTTTATCTCCTATTATTCTCTCTCCATTTTATAGTAACCGGAATTCAGGTTAAAATGAATAACTTAACAAATTTTTTAGCCACGTTTTAATGCACAGGACATACAATGGGCTCCACCATATCCTCCAGTAAGGTTAACCAGATTCAGTGGATAAGCATCAACATCGTGCTGATAAATCTCCTTTTTGTGGGGGAAAAATTGTCCTTGCAAACGTAGTTCCCTGTAATCTTTCTTTGCCTGGGAAAGTAGTTTTTTATATCGTTCAGGTTCTGCTATGGCTTTTAATCTAAGCTTATCTAATACATTTTTTACAACACGGTCTACTTCTACTGCAAGTATAGTTCCATTTCTTATGCAAAGAAAGTTTGAAGCATAGGCCATCTGTTCCAAAGTAGTAATGTTGATGATATCAAAATCCTTTGATAAAATGTAGTCATGCAGATTCATCTCTTCTGTAGTTTTTATGTAGCCATCATCACTGCGATGATAAATTTCTACCATCGCATTTTTAAGTAAAAGTTCACAACCAACTGCAACTTCCTTAGAAACTATGTTAAAATAAGTGTCGAGATGCATATTCACCATAGGATCTATATTATCACCGGGTATAAGCGGATGATTGGGCTGATGAACGACACATATCTCATCATATCCTACCCCATATTTCAACATTTGTTCTACACCTTTTCGATTGGTACGATCTCCCATACCGATCAATGCAAATTCCCCCAGCGGCATAAAATCACCACCTTCAAAGGTGCCTGGAGCTTGTATTTCATGAACTATTGGTTTGTTCAGCGTTTTCCACAAAAATTTAGTAAGGATAGATTCCCTTTGCCTTTGCGGTTTGGACATTCTTGAAACAATTATTCCTTTGTCAGTTACTGCTTGTTGATCTCTCATAAAATAAAGATTAGAAAGAGGTTCTCTCTCGGTAACCTTAAGCTGAATCATCCTGATTCCCTCACTTGATTCTAATCCAATGCATGGATTGAGAAGCACTGTATTGAAGTAATAATCTGAGTCCAGCTTATTCTTATTTTTATTAATTTCTTCCCGGGCTTGCTTTACATCCTGACTATTCCCAGTAAAGGAGATAGTATCCTGGGCTAATTTCACTAAATTCTCTCGAGTCGCTTTATTTTTTTCGGAAGTAGATATAATAGTATCCTTGAGGGGAAGCACATCCACTTTAAATTCATGTTTTAATGTGTATAATAACAGTTCATGTTCCCTTAATGCATCCGATTGGCTGAATGCTCTTTCATAGAGTGATGAATATGGGTCAAGAAGCCCAAAATACATTTCCATCCCCGGTGTGTGGACGGCTACTTTTTTTAGGTGATCCCATTCTGCATTTATTTTTGCAACCATTTTTATTTTTACCTTGTTGAAATATTATTCTCATTACAAAAGAATTCTAATAGTCCAGCTGCACTGTAAAGTTTATTTTCTGCTTGAGACCAAACCATGGACCGACCACCCTCCAGTACCTCTTCGGTTATCTCCAATCCACAATGTGCAGGTAAACAATGCATCACCACTGCACCAGTAGCTGCTGTTTCTAATAGTGCCGAATTAATCTGATAACCCTGGAAATCCTTGATGCGTTTCTCTTTTTCTATATCTTCACCCATACTCACCCATACATCAGTATAAAGAATATCTGCATCTCCAACCGCTTTCTGCGGGTTCTCCATAATTGAAATCTGGCTTCCAGTTGATTTGGCTAGTTCAAGAGCTTTTTTAACGATTTGGTTAGGGGGTTGGTATCCTGGAGGACATGCAGCCTTCATATTCATACCAGTCAGTGCAGCACCTAAAAGCAATGAATTACAAACATTATTACCATCACCTACATAAGTTAGGTTCAAACCCTGAAGTGATCCTTGACGTTCATAGATAGTGTAAAGATCACATACTGCTTGCGTGGGATGTTCAAGATCGCTTAAACCGTTTATTACTGGAATATTAGCATATTGCGATAATTGCAGGACAGTGTTGTGATCGTAAACTCGAGCAATGAGAAGGTCTAAATAATCGCCTAAAATACGAGCAGTATCCTTTATAGTTTCGTTCCTGCTTGTTTGCAAGTTTTCCGATGCTAAATAAATTGCCTTCCCATCTAAACGAAGCACAGCTACCTCAAATGCTGTCCTTGTACGGGTAGAGGGTTTTTCAAAAAGTAGCCCCGCTACCATTTGTTCCAAATTTTTAAGAGTTTTACGTGCTTTTATGGATTTTTTCAGGGTATTAGTCTCCTTGAAAATGCGGTAAAGCTCTTTTTGTGTAATATGTGTTACAGAAAGAAAAGACCGTGGTATGTGATTACCTCCATTATTATTTTTTTCATTTTATAATGAATGTGCAGTGTTCATATAACAAAAATTAGATAAAAGTTTTATAATAAAAAAATGATTCTTCTATAAAAAATAACTTCCGATTATAATATTAATATAATATACACAATCGATTTTAGTACTAATTTAAATGTAGGATTGCTTCTCCGTCCGTAAAGTTTAAGTATAATGGAGACTTTTAATTTTATTAGATATTATTTGTTTATATTATTAGATTTTACATTAGTTGGATAAATGAGTGGTCTAAAGGGCAATCTTCTTTAAGTAGAAGATAGAAAAGATACAAACAACAAAGAAATAGGTGGTAAAATGGTAGAATTATCAGCCCTGTACAATTTAGATGTATATACAACTAGGGGAAAATATATTGGAAGAATCCAAGACGTGGTTTTAAATATCAAAAAGGGCAGAGTTTCAATTTTAAAAACTATAGCAACGAACCCTGAAAAGAAGAGTGTTGGATTTAGAGAAGTTTTTAAAACAACTATAAATATAGTTCCAGAAAGAGATGAAATAAGACCTTTACAGGAAGAAGGAACTATAGATGTAGCTTACGACAGAGTTCAGGCTGTAGGGGATATTTTATTAGTAAGCCCTGAAATAACTTCTGAAACATCTACATCAACGCTCCCTAAGTAGGAAGAAATCCAAGATGAATGTGGGGATACTAGGATGCGGCGCCATAGCTAATATAATCACTAATTTTGCCGTGGAAGGAAAGCTGGGCGTTGATCTAAAATTTTTTTATGATCGAGACATGGAAAGAGCGGAAAACCTAGCCTCTCAAGTTGATGGCAGGGTGGTACTTGATGTAAAGGATATGTTGGACCATGTTGATCTTGTGATTGAAGCAGCTTCACCCCAGGCCGTGGTTGAAATCATTCCAGAAATCCTTAAAAAAGGAAAAGATGTCATTGTCATGAGTATAGGGGCATTAATGGATTCTGAACTTAGGAATCAGTTGGAAGATATAGCTAAGCAAAATAATTCCAGGATATACGCGCCCTCAGGAGCTATTGTAGGTTTAGATGGTATTAAAGCCGCTTCTATAGGTAAAATAAGGGAAGTGAGTTTGGTTACACGAAAACCTCCTAAATCACTTGGAATCTCAGCGGATAATGAAACAATATTATATGAAGGTAAAGCTAGAGATGCAGTGCGTAAATTTCCCATGAACATTAATGTAGCCGCTGCCTTAAGTATTGCTTGTAATAAAGAAGTAAATGTGAAGATTATAGCCGACCCGAATGTGGATCGGAACAGTCATTATGTCCATGTTGTGGGAGACTTTGGAGAATTTAAAACCATCACTCAAAATATGAGATGCAGTATAAATCCGAAGACAAGTGTTTTAGCAGCTTATTCTGCTATTAAACTTCTTAAAAGTTTGAATGAAAATCTAAGAATTGGCACCTGAAATTATTAAATAATTTTCTACTTTTTTTTAATTAAAACTTTATAAAAGAAATTTAGACTTCAAAAAAATTATTAAGTCTAATTAAAAAAAATATTTTAAAAAATGATGATAATGAAGGAATGTGAGATATATTCAAATTTAAAAGTTCCATGCGGCTCAAAAATAGTTGTGAGAATTGATGGACGAAATTTCTCCCATCTTTCCCGTGATCTTGAACTTGAAAAACCGTACGATTTAAATTTTGTAAAGATTATGATAGATACCTGCCATGAATTTTTTCAGGAATTTTCTCCACGCTTTATGTACACATTCTCCGATGAAATAAACATCCTCCTAAACGAAATACCCTTCAAAGGACGTTTAGAAAAAATGGATTCAGTATTTGCCAGTTTTATATCGGGAATTTTTTCCAATAATCTTATCCACGATGAAGAGTTTTCTAAAATTCTTGAAAATCCTGAAATTAAAATAAAGCCTATATCCTTTGATTCACGTGTAATTCCCTTAAATCCTCAAGAAATAGTAACCTATTTCAAATACAGGCAGCATGAAGCTTGGATAAACTGTTTAAACGGATATGCTTACTGGACACTACGCCGAGAGTATGGAAAAGAAGAAGCCATACAAATTTTAGATAAAAAGAAAAGCAGCCAGATTCACGAGATACTATTTGAACAGGACATTAATGTTACAGAAGCTCCTCTCTGGCAGCGGAGAGGATTAGGTATCTACAGAAAAAAGATGATAATACAAGGATATAACCCCATATCCAAGGAGAATGTTCTATCTAAAAGATGTAAACCCATCACTGACTGGGAACTGCCAGTTTTTAATGAAGAATTCTTTTATTATCATCAAATATTATAAAAAATTTTGATGTTATAATTTTAGAAATTATAATATAATTTTTATAAGATTGAATCATTATGACCAAACAAAGTATGTTTCAAAGGATAATGAGTTATCTCCTTGGGACTAATAAAAAAATCTTTCAGGAGGTGCATATTGATCAAGAAGTAGTAGATGAAATGCTGCAGATTGCTCAAGAAGCTTATCCTAATGAATTCGTAGCCTTGCTTCAAGGAAAAACTAGAGAAGGAGTTTTACACATTGAAGGACTCATATTTCTTCCGGGAGAAACATCTAATCAAGGGGCTGTAATGAAGATTTTTATGATGCCTCTTGTTGACGATGTTGCGGGTTCTGTTCACAGCCATCCCGGATATAGTGCTAGCCCTTCCAATGCTGACTTATTCTTTTTCTCTAAAAATGGTTTATTTCACTTAATAATCTCACAACCCTATGATGAGAATAGTATCATTGCTTATAACAGTTTTGGTGAACAAATAGATTTTAAAATAGTCTAAAATCCATAAAGGATAAATTAAATATTTAAAAAAAATAAATTTGTTAAATTATTTGGGTTCTCTAAGGGTTTTTTTTATAAATTCACGGCAACTCCATCATAAACATATTCCAGTTTTTTTAATTCCCTTAACACATTTTCCGGAATATGCTGATCTACTTTGACGACCATCACCGCTTCTCCGCCAGGTGCTTTTCTACCAACCTGCATTTTAGCAATATTTATACCATACTCTCCTAATTTAACGCCTATAACTCCTATTACTCCAGGTATATCCCTA
>PMNN01000206.1 GCA_003161815.1 Methanobacterium sp.
GAATATGTTTATCAAACTTGTTATGGACTTTCAGATAGAGTTATAGCATCTATTTTAGGAGTGCATGGTGATGAAAAGGGTTTATCCCTTCCACCAGCAGTATCCCCTTACCAGATAGTTATCGTTCCCATCATCTTTAAGAAAGGAGGAGAAGAAGTATTAAAATTCTGCCGGGAAATAAGAGAAATTCTCAACAATGAAGGTGATTTAAGAGTTTATCTTGATGATCGAGATATAAGAGCTGGGAAGAAATTCTATGAATGGGAGATGAGGGGAGTACCCGTAAGAATAGAGGTTGGACCTCGAGATATAAGAGATAATAAAATTATAGTTATGCATAGGAATAATCTGAAAAAAGAAATATTAGATTACCATCCAGAAAGTTTTATTCAAGATATACGAAGAATACTCCATGATATCAATTATGAAATGAGAGAAGAATCTTGGGAAGTTTTAAATAAGAACATAAGGTCTGTTGATAGTTTAGATGAAGCTGCAACTGTAATCGCTGATGAAAAGGGAATTATATCCTTTAACTGGTGTGGAGAGGATGCTTGTGGAACTAATTTAGAAGAAAAAATACGAGTAGACATATTGGGAGTACAGAAAGACGCCCTCGGAGAAAAGAAATGTATAAACTGTGAGAACCCTGCAAAACATGTTACACTGCTCGCTAGAACTTATTAAATATTTTTAATGAATAAAATTATTAGAATATAAAAAAAATTGAAGGTCTTCCATGAATCTTAGAGTAATTTTGTTGGTAATTGTGGTGATAGTATTCCTTCTAGCTAGTTTGCTTATTAGTTTTCTATCATTTCAAACTAATTCATTAAGTCAAGGCTATCAAGATGGAAGTGTGCAGATAATTCAGAATACTACTCCCGGAACGATTCCACACGTTATTACTGTTAAAAATAATGGTAAAAAACCAGTCATGGTCGAAAATGGTCAGATATTAACGAGTAACATCTCTCAAAATCTGGTGGTTGCTGAAGATAAAGTTATAGAGCAGAATTCCAGTGAAAAAGTGAAAGCCTATTGTTTCGAGCCGAAAAAAAAAGCTGTTCCAGGTTCTAATCTCACTCCATCAGGTCAAGCTTCAACGCAGGTTAAAACACTTATTATGAATTCTAATCCTAATAATATTCAAAACGCTACTCAAACTCAACTGCAAATATGGATTCTGGTGACAGGCAATAATGTGGATATAAATTCTGGAGAAGCTCCTTCATTAATTCAAGAGCAACAAATCTCAATCTCACAATTGAATCAGGATATTTCTACTGCTGAAAGTAATTTGATTACTAGTTTTAATATTAGTTCATCTCAAATTAGTAATTTTAATCAGACTAGTTCTCAGATTAATTTAAATAATATCATTGATAATGCTTTTAACTTGATTAATACATTTGTAAATTGGGTTAGAAGTTCTCTAGGCATATAGATAATGGATGATAAAAGTTTATTAAAAAAATTAGAGTTTATGAATTAAATCAGAATTATAAAAATTTTATTTTGATCATAAATGTTCGGAATAATAAATAAATATTAAAAAAACTGGTACATTTAAGATGAAAACTTTCGCAATAATTCCCGTGTCACGATTTTCACATGCTAAAACAAGATTATCGCCTACTTTAACTTCTAATGAGCGTGAGAACCTTTTAAAATCCATGCTTAAAGATGTTATAAAGATTTTAAGAAAGACGGTAGATAATGTATTAGTTATAAGTTCCGATAAAGATGTTTTAAGATTTGTTAATGATTTAAATGTTATTTCATTAGAAGAAGAAGATGATAAAGACTTAAATAGCGCATTATGGCAGGCGATGGATTACTGCTCTGATAATTGTTCCCGAGTGTTAATAATACCCTCTGACGTGCCTCTAATTAAAGAGAATCATGTAGAGGAAATTTTAAATTTGGGAGAAGAAATGGAAGTGGTGATAGCTCCCTCAAAGGGCGGTGGGACCAATGCTCTTCTATGTCCAGTAAAGGCAATTGAAATGAAATTCGGGGACTTTAGTTTCTTTGAACATTTGAGAGAAGCTGAAAATAACATGTTACATTGGTTCATCTATGATTCATTTTACCTTTCAATGGACGTCAATACTGCAGAGGATCTAGGGGAGATAATAATTCATGGAACGGGAACTGAGACACGGAATTTTCTTAAAGAATTGGGACTTAAAGTGTATTCCAATCATGGAGTGGAGAGACTGCGAGTGACCAAGGAAAGGTTAAAAAAATTATGACAGTCATGAGCATAGCAGGATTTGACCCTTCCGGTGGTGCGGGGGTTCTTAATGATATTAAAACATTCCAAGCTTTAAATGTGTATGGAACAGCTGTAATTACTGCTTTAACTGCACAAAATGTTAAACGTTTAGATGATATTATTCCTGTAAATAGTGAATTCATTGAAAAACAAATTGATACTGTTTTAGAGGAAGAAAACATATTATATGTTAAAACAGGTATGCTTTATTCTTCTGATATAATTAAAACTGTAGCAAGTAAAATTAAAGAGTACCAATTAAAGATTGTAGTTGATCCGGTGATGGTTGCGGGGTCAGGTGGCTTATTATCTAAAAAGGATATGGTAAATTCTCTTAAAAAATATCTTTTACCATTAGCTAAATTAACAACACCTAACATCTTCGAGGCTGAAATCCTCTCTGGATTAGAGATAAAAGATGAATCGGATGCTGTAAAAGCCGCTCTTAAAATAGGAGAATATTGTAATGTAGTTGTTACGGGAGGACATCTTGAAGGTAATGATGTGTTTTATGATGGTCATATTAATGTTTTAAGGGGTGAACTGGTGGAAAGTCAGAATACTCACGGAAGCGGATGCACTTATTCCGCGGCTGCTACTGCTTATCTTTATAAAAGCTTTAACTTGGAAGAAGCTTTAATTAAAGCGGGTGATTTTACTAGAAAAAGCATTAGACAGGGATTTAATGGTACATTGAATCAATTCTGGAAATTTAAAGAATGTACAAATATAAAAAATCACGATTTATAAAATTAATCTATTTAGTATAATTTGTGGAGGTATTTCTTATGGTTTCAAGTGAAGAGATTAATAGAAGATTAAAAGCAAAAAGAAGCGGAGTTAATCCTAAAATTACAAGTGAACCAGAAAGTAGTGTGAAAAAAAATGGACAGGTATGTCCATCCTGTGAAACGGAGAATCCTTCAACTGCTAAATATTGTGTGGGATGTGGAGAAAAACTGGAGAATAAGCCAATCCAAGAAGCCGTGAAAACTGATGAACCCGTTAAAATAGAAGCTTCTAAAGATTTCCGAGTTACAGGCAGGCCAGATGATTTTGGAAGTACCGGTAAATCAGGGATAAAATCATTAAATAATGCTTCTGAAGAAAAACCGGCCAAGACCACCGATAAAAATAATAACGTGGATCCAGTGGAAAGGATTAAAAAAGCCAAAGAACTTTTAGATATTGGAGCTATAACACAGGATGAGTTTGATATAATCAAAAAGAAGTATCTGGATGAGATTTAATTAATTCCCATAAACATATTTTTTTTTTATTCCATCCCAATTTTCAGTTTTCATTTTGTAGTAATATCTAAAATATTTACTTGAATTCATTTTATTTTTCATTTTTTGTAAAATAGTAAAATAACTATATTCTTTTTATGGAATCTTTTTTTTTTAAATTAAAAAAAAATTATTTTTATAGGTTATAAACTTCTTCAGAGGAAAGTATAGTAATGCCTCCATCTGTAAGAGCTTTTATACCTGCATCAATATCCTCAGTTCTCAGGACAACAGTAGCTTGTTCTCCTCTTTTTTCTACAAATGCATATAAAT
>PMNN01000181.1 GCA_003161815.1 Methanobacterium sp.
GCTTTAAAATAAATCTTTTATCAGGATGATTATCAATAACTTCACATGCCTCACTCATATCAGACATATTGTAAGTTTCTGGGAGTTTAAACTTATTCTTAAGTCTTTTATACAATTTATATTTATTTTCAACCATCGCCACATTTTTATTCCCGATAATTTTATTCTTTGGATAGTTCTCAGGGGATGCACCGGCTAGACATATTATACCATCCGCAGTGTCAACAAAATCCTTTGCTAATTCATCTAGAACTCCCGAGTTAAAGTTTTCATTGAAATATCCACAGGATTGATAAGCCTTCTGTTTCAAAATCGATTTATACTCCATTACACATTCCTGAAGATCAAGTGTTCCAAAATAATCTGCAGAAATAATATTATAACCCAGTTTACTTAAAGAATAAGNNTAGTCCCGAGCGGAGTCGAACCGCCGTCGCCGGTTCCAAAGACCAGCAGGATTACCACTACCCTACGGGACTAAACATATGATTTAATTCTAAAATTAGAAGCAACATTTATTATGCAAATTTGGCCGTGGTATTCTTGTTTTAGGGTGAAGGTTATATTTAAAGTTATCGAGTAAGCCGGCTTATCTTAAAAATGTGCTTTCCGATCACAAAAGCTGTTAAATCGGCATTTCCTACATTTTTTAGGATTTTTAGTTGGAATATATTCCCTAATGCCATTTAAAAGTTGATGAATACGATTTATATTTTTTATAATATGTTTTTCAGCCCCATCATCGAAGTAAGACGACCAGTAAATATTATCAGTACTTCTCTCCCTTAAAGATGCAATAATTGTCCTTTTATCTTTGATACTATCTTTAAATGCTAAACAGTAACCGTAAATTTGGTTTATACTGGATGGATAAGCGATATTACCGGGTTTATCATCGATTATTATGAATTCATCTGGAGTCATCCACACTTCATCTATAAAACCTCGAATTCCATAATTCACTGACATGACGGGTAGTTCGCGGGATAAAATTTCCGTGGTGCGACTGGTTTCGAGCATCTCATTAAATGTCGCCGGCTCAGCATCTTCACGAAATTTTAATTCTAATATTCCATGTTCACATGTTCCCTCAATCATAGCTCCAGTAGGCTTAGCTTTAACGCCCTTCACGTTTTCAAGGTACATGCCGTATTCACAGAATCCCTGTTTATTAAGCCAGCTTATAGGAAAATTATTCCTGTTTTGGATGATCTTCACCTGAGTAATGTCAGGGTGTGGTTTAGATTTAGGATTCCCCATAAATATTTTTCCTCACAATTTTTTATTCCAAATTCAATATTATAAATTAGGGTTAATTGAATAAAAAATATTATTCCGAGAGTAATTGATAAGTACTAATTTTAAAAAAAATTATTTGATAGATTTAATCATCCAATTTTTCATCTTTAACTTCTTTTTTAGTTAAACGGCTTCTCAAGGCCGTCCATAAATCCTGATCCTTCTTAAGATTTGTTTCATCCTCAATTAAATTATATCTCTTAAGCAAGGCTTCATTTTCGTTCTTTAAATTATCATATTCCTGATTTAACCGTTGCAATCGACTTAGAAGATTCTGATTCTCTCTTTCCAGGGATACGATTTTTTCCTCTCCCACCCGCAGGCGCTTGTTAGTTTTGGCATTCTTAGTGACAATAGCCTTATAGGATCGTGATAGTTCCCCATGTTTCCACTCTAATTCAGCAAGCTCCTTTTCATATTCTGTAACGGCACGTTGTTGTTGATCAAGTTCACCCAGTTGACTCTCCACCTCATCCTCAATTAAACCATCAAATTGACTTTGAGGTATCACCAAAACTTCCTCTTCACATTTTAAATTATCCGATTTTCTAAGAGGAATCTGATACTGATTATATTGATAGGTCTTCTTCTTACCAGCTACCATCTTCTTAGTTTTCTTTTTATAACACTTCACAGTTGATTTTATTAACTCTACCATCAAAATTACTCCAATTTAAAAATATACTATTTTAATCAAAATTTATAATCTAAATCTTATACAGTTATAAAACTTTATTACAAAATAATTTTTTTTGAATTCTAATGTAGAACAAAAATTATATTTAGATGAAAACACTTTTATCCTTTTCGAAAAAAAATTTATAAATTTTACCCAAAAAACCTGGACATTTTATTTCTATCATAAAATATTACGAATTTAAAAGGCACATCTTACCCTAATTATTTATATTTTTAATTGAATAAAAAAAGATAATACTGCACTTAAGGAGGACGATAAAAGTGAAAAAATCTATAGGAGCTAAAACTGTAGTCTATCCAACACCAGTATTTGTGGTGGGAACATATGATTTAGAAGATAAGCCCAATGTTATGGCGGTTGCGTGGGGAGGAATTTGCTGTTCTGTACCTCCTTGTGTATCTATTTCTATTAGAGAGGCAACCTATACCTACCGAAATATTTTTGAAAGGAAAGCCTTTACCATAAGCATTCCCTCAGAAAAACATGTTAAAGAAGCTGATTACTTTGGCATAGCATCAGGAAGAGATGTGAACAAGTTTACCGCCACCGGATTGACTCCCGTTAAGAGCGAACTAGTAGACGCGCCTTACGTGGGTGAATTCCCATTTGTCTTAGAATGTGAATTACTTCAAAGCAACGAAATAGGATTGCATACCCAGTTCATCGGCGAGATAAAGGATATAAAAGTAGATGAAGAATTAATTAAAGAGGATGAATCCATAATAAATTTATTAAAGCCACTTATTTATAGTCCGGATAATATGTCCTATTATGGAGTTGGAGACTTTATATCCAAAGCTTTCTCAAACAGGGACAGCTTCTAAAAAAAAAGTTCATTTACTAAATTATAATTTTTTTGTTTTTTTTAGGGGGATTTAAGGTTTGTGATGTAATTTTTAATCTCAACTAAAATATTTTTAGCGTAAAATGAAGAGAAAATTATACCTAAAGCATTAACTAGCCAAAAGGATACTAAACGGTCCACTAAAGCTATACTTCCCGCTAAAGCACTGGGAACGCCGAATAGTACGAATAATCCGGTTAAAGATATTTCTTCTGCTCCTATTCCTCCAGGGAGTGCGGAAATCATTCCAATCACGCTGGCTAAAAGGAATATTATAATTATAGCTAAGAAGCTTATCTCAACATGGAATGCATAGAATACCGTGTAAAGCCGTAAACATTCCAGTAACCAGGATGCTAAAGTTAAAATAAGTACGAATGCTAGATTTTTGAAGCTAGTGAATGAACGAGTGTACTCAATCATCCCCCGGAGTCCGGTGGTAAATTTTTGATAAAGATTATCCAACACTTTTTCTTTAATTGGTAATTTGCTTATTAGAGGGTGTATCTTAGTGTATATCCACACTCCACTATCTTCAGTCCAGTTTATAATATAAACGAATACCATGGCACTTAATGTGATTAATCCACCGATTATAGCTATATAACTTATTTTAGGGATGTATAAACTTGACACTATTAAAAGAAATCCCACTATCCCCAGATCGAAGAATCTTTCCGTAAGGCCTGCTGACAAACCCTCGGATAGACTAATTTTATTGATGTTTTTACCAGCTACAGCCGTTAAAACTTCTCCCGCAGTTTTCATAGGACTGAGGTTAGCNNCAGCGAAACTGCCAATAGTTTTCACAATGAAGTTTTTCTTGAATTCAGTGGTTTGGTTTATTATAAAACCCCATCGTATAGATCTTATCAGTATTACAATAAGATGTATAATAAGCGCCAGCAGAATAAACCACCAATCAGCAGTTTTAAGAGCATTTAATATGTTTAATGGCCCAATCCAGAGTATTAACGCCACTACTAATAATAAGCCGAGTAAGAAGATGTAATAACGTTTAATTGTTCAAATCCTCCATTTATAAATCTCTAGATAAAGCTAAAAAAAATGATTATTAATATTTTATTATTCACTATTACTTATAAATTAAAAATTAGTATAACAGTTGGTTTATAAAATTCTCCATAAAAATTTTTGTTTCTCATTTACTATTTCAATAATTTTTCTGAATTCATTAGATTGGGATGAATAATACAATTTCAAAAGATACGCTTACTTTTCTATATTGAGAATATGCAAAAACGATAAACATTTTAATCATGGAATCTAAATATTTAATCTAAAATCGATAATAATATATGGAGAAACTATATGAATAAACTAATTCCCAATTTCAAATATAAAACTTATTCTGAATTAACTATGGTATGGGCAATTACCACTATCTCCTTCTCCATTATCTGCCCATACCAATAGACGCGCCATTATTCATAAATTGAACATATAATTCTTCTAACCATACCATCCACTCCCTATAAATTGAGATCGCCTATTTATATTTAACTATAACGGGAATTATCATTTCTATAATGTAAGCCTAATTTCATAAAGGGATTAATAAATGTAAATCTTTTTTATCAGGAAAATCAATTGTTTTTATGGTAAATCAAAGCCAAAATCGCATATTATTACTACTTTTTGTGGGTGTTTTCATGGGTTCCCTTGATATAGGGATCGTAGGTCCAGCACTACCTGCAATCCAATTATATTTCGGGGTAAATGAAAGGATTTTATCCTGGGTCTTTACCATATACATCCTCTTCTTCATCATCGGAACACCTTTAATGGCTAAACTATCCGATATTTACGGTCGCAAAACCATTTACATATTAGACATTCTATTATTCGGTATCGGCTCACTAATAACCATAACATCCATATCATTTGAAATGCTGCTTTTAGGAAGAGCTATCCAAGGTATAGGTGCTGGAGGAATATTCCCAGTGGCTACCGCATTCATTGGTGATATCTTCTCACCGGAAAACAGGGGCGGAGCAATGGGAATTTTAAGTTCAGTGTGGGGTTTATCCGGTGTCCTAGGACCAATCTTAGGTGGTTTACTCTTAAATTTTGTTTGGCAATGGCTTTTCATAATTAACATTCCGCTATCAATAGCCGTTATACTGGGAAGCTACTATATACTCCCTAAAAGTGTAAAAAAACTAAAATATAGTTTTGATTGGACTGGTATAATCATTTTAGGATTACTAGCTACCTCACTATCCATTGGTATTAACCAAATAAATACCAACAACTTTATGGCTAGTTTATCATCATTATACGTCTGGCCTTTCCTTGCTTCAAGTGTGATATTACTCCCTATTCTATGGAAAGTAGAGACCAAAGCCCAAGATCCCTTGATTCCGATTAAATTATTAAAAAATAAAGAAGTGAAACTTGTCAGCAGTATAATGATTGGTACAGGTATAATCCAAGCCTCCACAGTATTTATCCCCGCGCTGGTAATTGTAGCTTTATCCTTCAGCACAACTAATGCAAGCCTAATGTTACTGCCTATTGTCCTAACGATGGCATTAAGCGCCCCTATTATCGGGAAACTCCTTGATAAATTCGGTTCAAGGAATATAATGTTTATCGGAGCATTTACCATGGTAATAGGACTCTTTATGCTAGGTATGTTCTCCACATCATTTTATGTATTCATATTCGCCGGAATTCTTATAGGTGTGGGTTTAAGCACGTCTATAGGATCTCCTCCACGCTACATCATGCTGTTGGAAAGTCCTCCTAAGGAAAGAGCATCAGGCCAGGCTATCATAAACATCATAACCAGCGTAGGCCAGCTTATTGGAGGAGCACTTCTGGGAGCATTCATAGGATCCTTTACAGGTAAACTGATCGGTTACCAATATGCCTACATATTCATCGCATTTATAGCAATAGCCATGACCATTCTAACCATCAACCTAAAAAATAAACAAGAACAGCTTAAAACAATGAAAAATGAACTTTAAGTAACCTTAATATTTAATTTTTTTATTCAGCGATTTTTTAAAGAATTCATCTATTTATCTAAATTTCAAGTTAGGATTGGAAATATGAAAAAAATATTTTATATTAAAATAAAACTAAATGAGGCACCGAATTTATGCTCACGGATCTAAACTTTTCAATAAAATTGCCGCTTAAAATCATCTTAAGGGAAAATAAAAACACTACAAAAATTGTCTACCAAAAAACGGAGGAATTATCGACTCGATACCAAGTAGCTGAGCTTCAAAACTCAATTAGAAAGATGGATGAAGGTATTGAAGCAATAATAAAACAGGTAATTGCAAAGTAGACTATTTAAATATCTTAAATTTCAAAAAACATTTTGCTAAATTATATAAATATATTGATAATATTGCATGTTTCTATTAGGTTGTTTAATTATGAAACTGAGGTGCTGGAATCTTTGATAAGACTAACAAAAAATAAATTAGTGAAAGCTAAAAAAAGAGGAATTAACTATGTCTGTGATTCACGTAACATATCTAGGAAAGAATTAGGTAAAAATGGGGAGGTTAGAGATACTTTTATAGGTACTTTTGAGAGGTTAGGGAGTAAAAATAGATGGTATGGACAAAGAACTGTTTTATTAAAAGACATTAAAAATCAAGAAGGTAAAGTAATAACCGATCACCTTTGGTTTAATTTAACTAAAGGTTTCCATAAGTTACATCTAAGAAAAGGAGATATAATCCAGTTTGATGCCCGAGTGAAAGCCTATGTAAAAGGATATGATAAAATTGACAGAAAAATTGATTATAAACTATCCTATCCTACAAAACTATTAAAATTAAAATAAGAAATCAATTACCAAAATTAAAGCTTTAAATATACACTATCCTTAGCCCTGTAGTCGGAAATACAACTAAATTTTTAAAATGAACCGAAAAATTGCAATGCAATATTTTATTCAAAACTATCTTTTTTCTTAAGTATTTCTCTGATAAATAGAGACGGTTCTATAATTGTAAACTATATGATAATGAGGAATAATAGGATTTGATGAATACGAGTCGATATAATAATCCGCATTTCCACATGTTAAATAAGTGGAGAATGCCCTAGAGCTGGTGTAGAGAGCAGGCACTCCGAACTTAACATCCTTTTTTAGATACCATGTAGCAGCAGGATCATAATTAGAGTATATCATCTGACTCTGATACTGCGGATCATTTTGAATCAACCAATTACAAGCGGGTTGCATATCATATCCTTGAAAATCTGGTGATGGATGGCCCACATATAAGATCATGGTAGATGATAGAAAAAGCAAACCTATTATTGAATATAAACCCCATGAAACTGATTTAGGATTATTTTTAATTTTAAATTTAAATTCCTTAATAAACATGCCCACGCCGAGTACGATGAAATATGCTAAAGCAGGTAACATGGTTATAAAGTAACGATCTTCTTTAAGAGGAATAATACTATGGAATATGAAGAAAGACGCAAACCAGGAGATAAATAATAAATCAATCTTCAAGTTACTATTACTATCATTTAAGATTTTATATATCACATAAAGAATGCTTATAGAATATATTTCAGTTATCATATAAGATGAGGTGAAGAAACTTAAAATCGCTAAAATTACTAGAATAATTAATATTACCGGTAAGATAATGGATTTAAATGAAAAATTATAACTTGCAAGCTTTTCTCGACAGTAATGGTAGATGAATACTCCTAAACCCATTAAGGTTATTGGGATTATAATGAACGCTAAAATCGAGGGATCACTCATATGAGGATTCAACATATGGTTAAAATAGCCTTGTAATGGATTTATAGAGACATAATTAAGGATATTGTTAAAGTAATAAAATTTATCGGGATTATACCCTAAATCATTTACAGCACCACTAGCGCCCAGTAAAGTTGAAGTGAAAATATTTATAATAGGATTCAAATTACCGAGTTTAATATAAATAAACATTAAAAAAGGAATCAAAACAGCGAGTCCAGCTAGAAAACCTACCCCTATTTTTTTAAGTTTTATAACAATATCATCACTCATTAATATGTAAAGAAATATGGGGAAGAATAGGATGATTGAAGTGTATCTGGCAAGCAAAGCCAGTGCAAATAATGGGAATACCAGATATAAATATTTAGAATCCTTCTCTACACCCTTAATCAAAAAGTAAATAGTCCATATGCAAAACATAATCCCCGGAACATCTAACCCGCCTGATACTGCCCACGCGAACATTAAAGGAAAAGATAAAAAAACTAGACTACCGGCGAAACTCTGGATTTGATTAAAACGCATCCTAAGAAGCAGGTAAAACCCGATGACACCGAAAATGAATACTATCCCATCTAATATGAAAATCACATTTTCTGAAACATATCCTAACCTAAAAATAAGGGACGTTAAAAAAGGCATTAAAGGGGATAAATAAATTACACTCAGGTTTCCAGCTGGTCCGCCAGCAAATATAATCGCATTATTTAGGTAAACATAAACATCATAATAAGAAACCCCTACATATGCCTGTCTATTCACTAGATACACGGTTACAATTATGGTGATTACAGTTAAAATGAATAATGGATTCTTATATAACCTATGTAAGTATGAATTATCTTTTATTTGAACCATTTAAACAACCAATCAAAAAAAATTATTATTTAATTCCCACCCCTTATGCAATAAAAAAAATGCCCAATATTTTTACTTAAAAAAAAAATTTTTTTTTAGAGAACAAAATTTAATATATATAATCATTATCTTTTATATCTTATATTCTTTAAGGTTTAAATTGAACAGATAATTACCCACTAACAATTTATACCTAATTCATAAAACCTTAGTCCCTTATATTATACTCAAAAGATATATTTGATAAAATTTTTAATTTCTTAGCTATTCCAATACATTCCATTAGGATTTGAAGTTTTTATTCGCACCAATTGAATGATGGATGAAGACAAGTTTAACCGGTAGAAGATGGGTAATTAGCATTTAAACCAGTAGTAATGGTGAAGTTACTGCCCCAAAGTGGGAGTGAATTACCCGCTAAGTCCTTTACACTGCCTGTGTGCAGTATAATACTGTATTTACTATTATTCAAGGTACTGGTAGGTATAAGTGTTAACCGATTACCAACGATACTTGTATTGAAGGATACAGAAGTCCCTAAGTTAGTCTTAAATTCTATCTTACCAGAACCCATTTTTATGGGTTCGCTGAACATTATCATAACCACCTTACTAACATTATTAATCACCGCTCCATTAACCGGATAAATACTAGTGACATTAGGTCGTGTAATATCCAAGGTGAAGCTGCTGCTCCAGATTGCCAATGAGTTATTAGCTAAGTCCTTCACTCCCGTGTGCAGTGTAATACCATATTTATTATTAGCAGCATAATTTATCGTCTTCCATGGATGACTATATGAAACATTATTAGAATCACTTCCATTTGTCGCTACATACAAAGTTTTATTACCACCTGCAGCATGAGAAAAACCAGCTGTAGCAAAAACCATGCTAAAAATAATTAAAATAAATAATAAACCTTTTAAATAGTTAAAATTATAATTATCCATTTATCTAATGTCCCCCATCAAAATTCAAGAATTCACGGTTCCGATAATTTAGATTCATAATTTCACACACTTAAATAATTTTTCAAAGAAATACTCACAACACTGATTATACCAAATAATCATTTTTTTAATTTAAATTTTAACTCAGTTGAAATAAACAAGAGCTTTAAAAAAAAATTAAAAAATGTTAGATACGAAAAAACT
>PMNN01000171.1 GCA_003161815.1 Methanobacterium sp.
CATAATTTTAAAAATTTAACAGGTATTGATTACTCACAAGGCATGATTAACAGAGGATTAAAAATAAATCCTCAATTAAATCTTATTAAAACTGAAGGAGATAAAATCCCATTTACCGATAATGAATTTGATGCTGTACTCCTTATTGCTGTATTAACATCCAACACTAAACAAGCAGAACAGGAAAATATAATTTCAGAAATTAGAAGAGTGCTAAAAGATGACGGGATATTATATCTCGCTGATTTCTTAATAAATCAAGATAAAAGAAACCTTGAACGATACCAAAAATACGAAAATAAACATGACATATATGGAATCTTTGAACTTCCAGAAGGCGCAGTTTTAAGACATCACACTGAAAAACATATTATAGAATTAACAAAAGATTTTCAACAAATAATATTTCAAAAAACAATTTATGACACTATGAACGGTCACAGATCAAATGGTTTTTATTATATAGGGAAAAAACTAAAATTCCTGATTTTTAAGTAAAAATAAATTTTATTAATTATAATCAGATATATTTAAAATCAGAATTATTATTTTAGATGACCTAAGATTCTTATTAATTTAATAGAATTTTTACCGTTATAACTTGAATTAAATTTCCTATTTTTTTTTAATAATATGGTTAAATTCGCTTCACAAAATTTCTTAGATGCCATAATACATGTGCTAAAAATGGCTCTTGGCTGGGCAGTCTTCTGCAGCACGCCCTAACACATGTTTTACAATAACCCGTACAAAATTCAATATCCCTTCTAACAGTTTTAACTTGAGTTCTAGGTGCATAATTTAAGTATACTGGAATTCCGAGTAATATAAGAATTGTTCCAATAATGATTTGATTAAGTGCGGTTTGAGTTATCATATAAATAATGATAATTATCCCCAAAACTGGGATGATTCTGGGGATTCTTATTCCCCCACCTAAATTCTTCCGCAGAGGGAATACCGATAAACATGTTAATAAATAACAGAATAAGATTGTGAAAACAGATAGAATAATTAATTGGCTTATAGTGCCGAATATAGCTGCAACTAAAGTAACTGAACTTTGTATTATTAACGAAACATATGGAGTGTTATATTTAGGATGAACTTTAGCAAAAAAGTGAGGTAATAAACCATCACCAGCCATTGCATATGGTATCCGAGCAGAACATAGAATACCCGCTTCATCTGAACCAGAAATAGAAAACAAGGCCCCTAAAGTTAAAANNAAAAGAGCACCTACACTTAAAATTATCGCCCCCACAGACCCTATAATAGCATAACCTGCAAGAGTTAAAGGAGCTGAAGAAGTGGAGAGCTCCATCCAAGGCACGGCTCCCACAACCACGAAATTAGTTACAAAATAAAAAACTGTAATTACACCCATACCTACACCAATAGCTAATGGAATAGTTTTTTTAGGGTTTATTATATCATCAGAGGGAATGGTAACCAATTCAAAACCGACATAAGCCCAGAATATTAATATAAGAGCACTGCCAAGACCTCCAAATCCTAAAGGAGCAAAAGGTGTTAAATGCGTGACAAGCACTGCCGGTTTGATAATAAAATAGGCAATCCCTATAATAGTGAATAAAAATATAGGCGCAATCTTCAAAATTGTTAATATGTCATTAAGTTGACCACCCTTTCTAGCACCTAAAAGATTTATAACCGTGAGGAAAAAAACAAATAAAACTTTAACCACTATCTGAATTGACTGAGGCATATCATGATAAAAATAAGTAAGATAAGCAACAAAAGCTAATGGAAACACCGCTATAGCACTCCATTCAGCAATAATTAAAGACCAACCCGTTAAAAAACCCCAAAAATCACCAAAAGCCTCCCTAACATAAGCATAAGGACCCCCAACCCGTGGAAGAATAGAAGAACATTCAGCAAAATTCAACGCTATAATTATAGCCATAACTCCCGCGATAATCCAAGCTATTAACGACGCCGGCCCCAGATAACCCGCACCAAAAGAAGCAGCAATATAAATATCCGCCCCTACAATAGCACCGATCACCAGATTCATCACATCAAATAAACCAAGACTACCACCCTTCAACTCAGCCATAAACATCTCCCAATATTCTTTATTTTCTATAATCTTCTTTTATATTATTTATTTGATAGTGAATGTGTAAATGTCCTTAATTCCTATTTTCATCATCAGTTGCTTTATTCTATTGTATTAAATGGCAGTCAGGAAATCTTGAGATTACGGGTGATATATAAAGGATCTCATGAATCATTAACCCCGATATCTGGGTGTGTGGCTTGTATAAGTCATTGGCCGAGTATTGAAGAACTACCAGTCTTTTTTCCTCGAGCAAGCCGAGGCTTTCGTAAGTGTAGGCTTTGATAGGGCACAACCGGGAGAGTTCAAGTCCTAAAACGGGACATGGCTGCATGTTTTCTAGATGAATATAAGTACTGAAAACACATTTGAGACTATTTATAAACCACATTTATATAATGTTTTAAAACAGGACATGCTTAAAATAAACTTAGTTAAAACTGTGATAACAATATTTATGTATATACTATTCAGTACTGATTTAAACTCCTGTCTATCCGGATTAAACAGTTTAAAGCTTAAAACATTAACCTATTAAAGGTATTATTAATAGAAATAAT
>PMNN01000017.1 GCA_003161815.1 Methanobacterium sp.
CGCCACTCCAGACACCGGCTATTACTTTGTTAGCTGGAGCGATGGTGTTTTAACACCAGAAAGAACTGACACTAATATAACTAGTAACCTTTCTTTAACTGCTACCTTTGCTATTAACTCTTATACTTTAACCTATACTGCCGGAACACATGGCACTATAACCGGTACCTCACCACAGACTGTAAATTCTGGTTCCAGTGGTACAGCCGTCACAGCTATACCAGATACTGGTTATTACTTTGTTAGTTGGAGCGATGATGTTTTAACTGCTGAAAGAACTGACACCAACATAACCAGTAATCTTTCTTTAACTGCTACTTTTGCTATTAATTCCTATACCCTAACTTCATCAGCCGGAGCCCATGGAACTATAACCCCAACCGATACTGTTAACTATGGCTCTAATAAAACCTTTACTATTACCCCAGACNNCTCAATGTTGGTTCGCTGAAAACCTAAACATCGGCACTAAAATAACTAGTGGTAATTCTGAACCTAATTGTCATGATATTTCTGGCGATGATGAGGGTCTTTGGTCTTGCCAAGTAAATAACAGCCTAGTTGAAAAATATTGTTATAATAACAGTGATGCTAACTGTACCACCGATGGTGGACTCTATGAATGGTCTGAAGCACTTGGATTACCTTATGATTGTAATAATTCCTCTAGTGTTGCCAATGAAGATGGTACTTATACCTTAACTTGCCCTATAAGTGGTACTCAAACAATCTCTGCTACTCAACAAGGTATTTGTCCAACTGGTTGGCACATTCCATCTTTTACTGAATACCAAACCCTAGCCNNCTTAAATTGTGACAGTGGTGACTGTACCTGCGCTACCGCCGGAGATAAATTAAAAGCTTCTGCCTCTCACACTCCAATAGCTTGGGATGGGTCCGATATCTATAATTACTCTGCCTTGCCTTCGGGTTACCGCGACGTCGATGGGTCGTTCTCCGGTCGTGGTGCTCACGCTTTCCTTTGGTCTACGGTTCCTGACTTTAAAGAAGGTAATTACTTGCGCGCCTGGTACGTTAATTTCTACTCAGATCTTCCTCGCATTGCCGGCGGCAGCAGCGACTATAGTGGCTGCATCTTCGGATTTTCGGTTCGCTGTCTTAAGAATTAATTAATTCATTTTCTGCATTATCTATTTTTAATTGCTCAGGAAACCCCGTATGAAAAAAGCCATCCCGAAGGGTGGCTTTTTGAGTGCGGGGAGGAGGTGATTATCTTCCTTAGTCACCTTATTCTATATCTCCTCTTTGATCACAACCTATTATTGTGATTAAGATTTTAGCCAATAAGGTGTCTAAAGAAAAAATTGTGCCACTATTGTACCAAAAAAGATATAATCCTGATTAGGTTGATAAACGGTGAGACAATTNNAAAATATTTTTATCTTTTTGGCTAATATTTAATTTTTCCTAAATTTATCAATGTTTTTGAGCGGGTATTATTTTTGGTTCGAGTCCCGTCCGCTCCGCATTATCATGAGACTAGATTAACATCTAGTTTTTTGTTTTTCCCTAAGGAATTTTGATATTGCGGTGCAAAACACGATTCAAACTCTCGATCCCTGTTTAGATTTGTACCACTATTGTGCCAAATATTTATCTTTATCGGTTTTTCCAAGGTTCTAATTGCCTCTCTTAATACCAATGTNNGCAAAGTAGTATTAGTATCACTATGTCCCATAAGCTCTTGTATTGTTCGCATGGAGATACCATTTCCTGCTAAGTGTGAGGCAAAGGTGTGTCTTAAAGTATGCCAACCAATTTGTCTTAGCCCAGTTTTCTTACAAAGTTGATGTAACCAATTTCTACAACGTTCTTGTATTAGAAATTTTCCAACAGCATTAGGGAAAATTAAATCATCTTTATCTTTGCCTAATTTTTTTCTCTCAAGCATTTGTATAAGCTCATTGCTTAGTGGAATATATCTTAATTTGTTATTTTTGGGACTACCCAAGTATCCTCTACTAACAGATTTGCTGACTGTTAAAACATTTTTTTCAAAATTCACGTCACTATAGGTTAAGGCAATAAGTTCGCCAAAGCGAAGACCAGTATGCAGATCAAATAAGATCATATCTCTTAAAAATCCATCATCCGCTTGAGCTAATAAGTTTTTGCTTTCTTCAATACTCAGGAAGTCAAACTTTTGTGGAGCTACTTTTAAGTGTTTAATCTTTGGTCGTTTTTCTAGAAGCCCCCACTCTTCAGCCGTACTTAAACTTTTACTCAAGACGCAAAGTTGATTATTAATATATTTATTACTTAATCCTTGCTTTTGTCTTTCAGCTTTAAATTTTTCGATTTCATAGCTAGTAATTTTATCAAGATTTAGTTTACCAAAGAATGGAATAAGATAAACATCTAAAATAGAACGCTTACCTCTTATTTCAGACAACTTATTGTTAATCTTAACATAACGTTCAAACCACTCTTCAGCGAAGTTTCTAAATAAAATAATTTTCTTTTTATCTTCTTGTACACCATCAATTGGTTCACCACGAGCCAATCTTTGCCTTATTAGTGATTCATAGGCTTTAGCTCCGGCATAGGTATTGTCAGGGCTTGCCTTAGAATATCTTTTATGACTAATCATAAACCTTACCCAGTATTTATTATTGCTTTTATATACACTCATATTAATATTTCATAGCTTCGAAATGAGACATTTCTAAATAATTGATAATATCTTCTTTTTTAAATCTCAAATTTCCACCTATCTTGTAAAATGGTATCTGTCTTTTTTCTATTAGCCTATAAACAGATGGTCTAGATATATTTAAAAGATTTGCCATTTCATTAGGCTTTAGAAATTTTTTATCTATTATCTTGTCCCAGTTCGAATTACTGTTCATTTTATTGTTAAGGGGCGATATAGAATAAGATCATAACTGACCTTAATGGCTATATCACATCCTATCATTAAGTATTAAAGTTAATCAAATGCCCCCTAAAGTTATCCTTAGGAGGCATTTGTGAATATTTAAACTATTACCGAATATAATCGGTTTTTAAGCATTTTTTGGTTATCAAGTAATGACCGGGCAGGTAATATTAATTTATTGTCCCAGTATTCTTGAACCATTTTATCTAAATGTTCATCGCGGCGAAAAATAAATTTACTTTTCTTTGGATTAAACT
>PMNN01000108.1 GCA_003161815.1 Methanobacterium sp.
ATAACATTTATAACTGGTAATCAACACAAAGTTAAAGAAGCCAAGGGAATTTTCCATAAATTTGGCATAACAATGGAGCATGCTGATCTAGGCTACCCAGAAATTCAGGGAAATCTGGGGGATGTGGCCAGGTACGGTGCACAACATGCTGCAAGGCGTCTTGAAAAACCCTTAATAGTAGAGGACGCTGGATTATTCATAAAGGCCCTTAAATGGTTCCCAGGAACTTATTCATCCTATATCCAGGAAACTCTGGGGAATCAGGGTATATTGAAACTTATGAGCAATGTCAATGACAGATACGCCGAATTCAGGTCGGTAATTGGATTTTGCACCCCCAAAACCGAGCCCAAGATTTTTTTAGGCACTGTTAAAGGACATATAAGCTACGAAGAAAAAGGGAAATATGGTTTTGCCTACGATCCCCTATTTTATCCGGAAGGATATAATAAAACTTTTGGAGAACTCAAAAGAGAAGAAAAAAACGAGTTTTCTCATCGTAGAATGTCGCTTGAGAAGTTTGCTTTATGGTATCATGATAGTTTTAAAGATAATAGAGGTGATTAAATGGCAGTAAAGCCAGAATGGATTGAATACTCCACAGAAGAAATAGAAGAACTTATATTGAAACTTAAAAAAGAAGGTAACTCCACCAGCATGATGGGTATAATTCTGAGAGATCAGTATGGAATTCCAGATGTCAAAGTAGTCACTGGTATGAAAATAACCCAGATCCTGGAAAACCACGGACAAGGTCCTGAATATCCTGAAGATCTTATGAATCTCATACGAAAAGCTGTAAACATCCGGGAGCACCTTAAAGAGAATCCTAAGGATCTGCATACTAGAAGAGGACTGCGCATCGTGGAATCCCAGATAAGAAGACTGGTAAGATACTATAGAAATGAAGGTGTGCTTCCTGAAGGATGGAGATATGAACCAAAACAAGCAGCATTACTTGTTAAATAAGGCGGAAGAAGCCTGCACTCTACTGAAAAAACATTTAGTTCAGGATCATGTGGTGAGAGTAATCTCCCATAATGATGCTGATGGAATTTCCGCTGCAGGTGTAGTATGTAATGCCATCTCTAAAGAAGGGGGCAAATTTCATGTTACCATTGTATCCCGGCTGAAGGCAGAAGTTTTAGATAAAATTTCCCGAGAAAAATACAAACTATTCTTTTTCTGTGACATGGGAAGCGCTTGGACGGAGAGAATAGTTAAATTAAAGGGTGATGCCATAATAGCCGACCATCATCAGACCATAGATTCCACAGATGAACACGAAAATCTGGTACACCTCAATCCCCACCTTTTTGGACTTGACGGCACCAGAGATGTAAGTGGTTCAGGAGTATCTTACCTAGCCGTTCGTCCTTTGAAACATTACGAATTATCTGCACTGGCTTTAGTAGGTGCTTTTGGCGATATGCAGGGTAACGGAAATATAACTGGTGTTAACCAAACCATTCTCCAAGAAGGGTTGGACAAAGGTGTATTGGAAGTTATTGAAGGACTTAAGATACCTTCTTTAACTCAGGAACCTCTCTACAAGGCCCTTGCTTATACTTTTATAACCTCACTTACCGGAATTTCTGGAGATTTTGAGGGTTCTATGGCTTTTTTGGAAAAGATAAGCTTATCTTATGGAATAAAATTCAAAGATTTAAACAATGAAGAAAAAGACGTGCTTAAGGCGGAACTTATAAAAATAAATCCTTCTATTTTTGGTAATATCTATCGAATTTCCAGTGAAATCCCCGAACTTAAAAACATTGAAAGTTACTCCCAAATAATAGATGCCTGTGGAAAGAATAAAAAGCAGGGCATAGGTCTGAGCATCTGTTTAGGAGAACGTGACCAAGCCTTAAAAGAGGGACTGGAACTCTTAAAAAAATATCAGAACAGTGTTTTAAAAGGGTTAGAATGGATAAAAAAAGAAGGATCTGTTGAAATGGATAATATTCAGTATATATACACTGAAGATAAAAATCTTAAAAGTTTTATGGGTACCTTGTCAAGCATCGGGATCGATATTGGACTTCTGAATCCTGAAAAACCGGTGCTAGCCCTATCCAAAATGGACCCTCTAATTAAAATATCCGGGCGAACCACTCTTAAAATGACTCAAAAAGGTGTTAATCTAGGTAATGCATTAGAACAAGCTTCAAAAAGTTTTAATGGGGCTGGTGGTGGGCACACTATCGCTGCCGGTGCTGTGATACCGTGGAATAATCGGGATAATTTCTTAAACCTTGTGGATGAAATAGTCAAAGAGCAGATCAATCTCTGATCAGGTCAGTTGATGGTGAGTATTTAGTATGTACCTAACAAGACAAGAAGAAGAAATGTATGGGGGATCAGAAGGCCCTGCAGTGCAGAAGTCTATGGAAATCCTGGTGGCCCTGGGTGATATTTATGAAGCAGAAAGACTAGTAGATATTACTTCAGCCCAAATATCTGGCGTTTCTTATAAGACCATTGGAGATGCTGGTATGGAATTTTTGGAGGAGTTAGCCCAGGATACACAGGTTAGGGTTCCATCCACCCTAAACCCCGCTGGAGTGGATCTGGAATTTTGGAAAGAACTAGGGTTCTCAGAAGATTTCACCCGGAAACAATTACGCATTGTAAAAGCCTATCAGAAAATGGGAGTTACCACCACATGTACTTGTACTCCTTATCTCGTTGGAAATGTGCCTAAACTGGGAGATCATATTGCTTGGTCAGAATCTTCGGCTGTTTGTTATGCAAATTCCGTTTTAGGAGCAAGAACAAATAGAGAAGGTGGACCTGGAGCTCTTTCAGCTGCAATATGTGGAAAAACTGCAGAATATGGTTATCATCTAGATGAGTGTAGAAAAGCAAATTTTATGGTTGAAGTGGAAGCCAATTTAAAAGGCGCTGACTACGGGGCGCTAGGATATCTAATTGGGAAGACTGTTGGTGATGGTGTACCTTATTTCAAGTTACTGAATTGCACTCCTTCAGTAAATGATTTAAAACATTTAGGAGCGGCTCTAGGATCTTCAGGTGCTGTAGCACTTTATCATGTGGAGCAAGCCACCCCTGAATACAAAAATGCTTTAAAAGATGTAAGTATTGGTGAAATAGAAAAAATAACCGTTGATAGGAGTAATATTGATGAAACACGATACGAATTATCAACTACCAATAGAAAACCTGATTTAATCTGTACAGGTTGTCCTCACGCATCGTTAGATGAAATCAAAACTATTTCAAAGAAACTTGTTGGGCACAAGCTTAAAGCCCAGCTCTGGGTCTGCACATCCATATCAGTCAAGGTAGCTGCAGATCGTATGGGTTACAGCAAAATCATCGAAGATGCCGGTGGTAAAATAGTCTGCGATACCTGCATGGTGGTTGCTCCTATAGAAGAACTAGGATTCGAAGTAATTGGAGTAGATTCAGCTAAGGCAGCTAACTATGTACCTGTTATGTGCGGACTTGATGTAATCTATGATGATCTCGAAAAATTGATTCAATAAAAGCTAACTTTTAATTATTTTAAATAGTAGTTAAGAAAATTCACCGAGTTATTCTATTTTAATGGCATTAGTCTCAATATCAATCAATTCAGTATAGTTACATCTAAGATAGTCATCATATTTGTAAGGTTTGTGAATTCTAATTCCTCTTTTTCAACATAACGGGCAATTCGTGTTCGTATAGGGTAGTCAGTTTACAATATGGATATTAAATTATCAGAGTAATTTTGTTTATAGTCTTTATTTGTCTGCTACTATTCAAAACCCGCCAATAATATGGTCACCAATTTATATGATATATTTTAAATATAAAGTGCTATGGAAAAGTGGATCCAACATCCCCTGATTAAATCCCAGAAAATTGAATCCCGCCTTTACCAGCAAGTACTAGCTGCAGAGGTTCTTAAAAAGGGTAACACAATGATCGTAGCTCCAACAGCCCTGGGAAAAACTATTGTAGCTGCTTTGGTAGCTGCCGAGAGGATTAAAAATATTCCTTCTTCGAAAGTACTTGTTTTAGCTCCCAGCAAGCCATTGGCGGTTCAGCATGAGGAAAGTTTACGGGAGTTTCTTAAAGCACCTGTTACTGTGCTTACGGGCTCGATAAATCCTAAAAAAAGGTATGAATTATGGGAAAATGCGCAAATTATCTCAGCTACCCCACAAACGATTGAATCTGACGTTTTAGCTGGCCGGTATAACTTGAAGGATGTGTCTCTTCTGGTATTCGACGAGTGCCATCGGGGAATGGGTAACTATGCCTACGTATTTCTAGCATCCCGATACTCGGCTGAAGCTCAAAATCCTATGATACTGGGATTAACAGCTTCTCCTGGTGGAGATGAGGATAAAATTAACACAGTATGTGAAAATCTTTTCATAAAGAAAGTACTGATCAAGACCGAAGATGATGTAGACGTTAAACCTTACTTCAAGCCTATAGAGGTAGAATGGGTGCGGGTGGATCTCAAGGAAGAACAGAAGATCATAAAAGATTACTTGGAAACCGTTCTAAAAATGCGGCTTCGTGGGCTAAAAAATATGGAAATAATTAGCTCTATAACCCAAGTTTCTAAAATAGATATCTTAAAAGCCCGCAGTCGAGTGCAAAGCCGTATTTCACAAAGCAGTAGTCCTCCCCAAGATTGTTTACTAGCAATGTCTGTTTTAAGTGCAGTTTTCAGTTTACAGCATTCTTTAGAGCTTTTAGAAACGCAAGGAATCAAAAACCTACATAATTACTTACAAAAACTCCGNNCATCTTACCGAAAAAGCCTACAAAGCAGATTTGAAGCACCCAAAGATGGATAAACTTTTAAAGATCCTGAAAAACGAATTGAAAGAGCGTCAGATCATTGTATTCAGTCAGTATCGGGACACGGTTAACGAGATCTATAAGAATTGTATGGAGAATAATATTTCTGCAGTAAAATTCTTTGGACAAGCCTCTCGGGAGGGAGAAAAAGGACTCAGCCAAAAGGAACAGAAAGACGTTATCAAAGCTTTCCGTATTGGCCATTACCAGGTGATGATTTCAACCAGTGTAGCCGAAGAGGGTTNNTCTTACTACTACTCAAGTATGCATAAAGAAAGGAATATGAAGCGCCAACTCTCTCAACGATTTCCGCAAGGAGAAATTTCGTTTAAAATAGACCAACATCAGATGAAGCTTCCGGAAGAATCGAAAAAACATCCCTCAAAACCCCTAATATACGTGGACCACCGGGAAGCTAAATCAGGAGTCATAAGAGAACTTAATAACCTTGGAGTGAAAATTGAAACTACCACCCTATCTGTAGCAGATTATCAGATAGGTCAGGAAGTGGGTGTTGAGCGAAAAAGTACCCAGGATTTTGTGAAATCTGTGATAGATAAAAGATTATATAAACAGGCAAAAGAGCTGATGGAGAATTTCCAGAAACCTGTGATTATCCTAGAAGGAGATAACCTCTACGGTGGTGGTTTGCATCCTAATGCTATTCGTGGGGCCCTGGCTAGTTTGGCTGTAGATTTTGGTATTCCCATAATTCCCACGCGCTCTCCAGAAGATACTGGAGCAATGCTCTATCGCATGTCCCTGCGGGAACAGGACGATACCACTAGAGAAATACAGCTACGCACGGAGAAAAAACCACTTACACTATGGGAACAGCAGCTCTACATTGTAGAATCCTTGCCTAATGTAGGGCCAGTTACCGCTCGTAAACTTTTAGAGGAGTTCATTACAGTAAAAAATATTATAACTGCATCCAAAGACGATTTAAAAAAAATTAATGGTATAGGAGATAAAATAGCCCAGAAAATTAGGGATGTAATTGATTCTTGTTTTAAAACTATAAATGCACCCCCAGAACTCGAACTAAAATTTATATCTGAAGATGAAGAATCCTAAAAAAAATGTAGGGAAGTAACCAAATATGCGAATTCTGATTGATAAAAAAGGAAAAAAATACTTAACCAGTGGAGAGGACTTACACACTAATTGGGGCTATATAAAAAAAGAGGATATAGAAACCAGTAGTAATAATCAGGTAATTAAAACCCATATGGGTTATGAATTTACAGTTATAAAACCTGATCTTAACGACTACATCGATCTCATGGAGAGGAAATGCTCTATAATTCTACCAAAGGATATTGGAATTATAATTGCATACACTAGTCTGGGCTGCGGACAGAGAGTAGTGGAGGCTGGTACCGGATCTGGAGCTACTGCCCTTTACTTCGCTAATATTGTGGGTTCCAGTGGTGATGTTTATTCTTATGAGGTGCGAGAAGATTTCTCAGAAATCGCGAAAAGAAATATTATGACATTTGGCCAAGAAAACGTGGAAGTGAAATGCCAGGATATAAAAAATGGAATTGATGAATCTGAGGTGGATCTCATTTTTTTAGATCTTCCTAAACCATGGGATGTGGTGGAAAGTGCTGCAAAATCTCTTAAAATTGCTGGATATCTAGCAGCGTATAATCCTTACATTGAACAAGTATTCACTCTTCATAAAGTACTTAAAAAATTTGGATTTTCTAATTTAAATACTGTAGAATGTATTTTACGAGAGATTGAAGTCAAAACTAAAGGTACGCGTCCAAAAACTAGAATGGTGGGTCATACTGGTTATCTTACTTTTGCTCGTTTTCTATAAAAAAGTTAAATTATTAGAATTTACTTTCCTGAATGAAAGATGTAACTCCATAGCAAAGATTTAATCAATGACTCTCTCTGTAATATAAATTATAGAATAATTCAAATATGGGTTGTAAAATATGGTTTTTACTCAAAAAGATATCATATCCATACGAGATTTCAGTAAAAAAGATATTGAGGAAATATTAAAATTAGCTGAGAAAATGGAGCCCATTGCCAGATCGATGGAAACCTGTCGAGTGTTGGAAGGGAAACTCTTAGGTAATTTATTCTATGAACCATCAACTCGCACACGACTTTCATTTGAAGCTGCCATGCAGCGACTTGGAGGTGGCGTTATTGGCTTTGCCGAGGCTGGAGTTAGCTCTGTAACTAAGGGGGAAAATCTTACTGACACCGTCCGAATTGTTGCAGAATACACAGATGCATTAGTAATAAGGCATAAAATGGAAGGAACAGCCCGTTTCGTCGCGGATGAAGTTGATGTTCCTGTAATAAATGCTGGTGATGGAGCAGGTCAACATCCTACTCAAACCTTGCTGGATTTATATACTATGCAACGTATTCTGGGAAAAATTGACGGCCTCCACGTGGCTTTGGTGGGAGATCTTAAATATGGCAGAACCGTTCATTCATTAGCCTATGCTTTAGCCATGTTTGAAGTGAAAATGAGCTTTATTTCTCCTGTAGAGTTACGTATGCCCCGAGAAGTATTGCATGATCTCAGTAACTCCGGAATATATGTCAATGAAACTGAAGATATTCATGAAGTCTTAAATTACGCAGATGTGCTCTACGTAACTCGGATTCAAAAAGAACGATTCCCTGACCCTGCAGAATATGCTAAAATAAAGGGTGCCTATCTCATAAATTCCCAACTTCTACAAGGCAGTGAAACTATAGTAATGCATCCTCTACCAAGGGTTGATGAAATATCCCACGATGTAGATAACACTCCATATGGTAAATACTTCCAACAGGCATTTTACGGAGTTCCTGTACGTATGGCTATTCTAAAAAAACTTTTAAAATAAAGATTATTAAATTTAAGAATAATGACCTAAAAATTAAAAATGATGTAAAAAAAGTATTTTTTAATGCTATTTTAGGTATTCCAAATAGCATCTTCTAATAATTTGACATCACATTGCAGGTCAATGATATTGGTTCTTCCTTTTCCCCTGCCTCGAGATACTGTTTTTGTAGATATAAGTCCTAGCATTTCCAATTCATTTATAAAATCAAATATTCTCCGATAAGAAACAGAATCACCTTTTGAAAATTCTTTGTATACCTCGTAAAGCCTTCCAGAAGTTATTTCTTCATTCCGTTTTGTAAGATAAAGGAGAGACTCTAAAACTTTCTGTTGCTGGCTAGGCAGCGTCATGATGATATCCGTTACCTTGTTGTGTTCAATATAATCTTTAGCTTCCCTAACATAATCTTCATAAATTATATCTGAGCCATTTTCATCAGCTAATTCTCCAGAAGTACGTAGCAAGTCCAGTGCATAACGAGCATCTCCTTCCTCCTTAGCAGCCATGGCTGCGCAAAGTGGTATAACATCATTATTTAGGACTTCATTGTTGAAAGCCATTTCTGCTCTTTCATCAAGTATATCCATAAGTTGCTGAGCATTATAAGGTGGGAAAACGATTTCTCGATCTCGAAGACTGCTTTTCACCCGAGGTTTGATAAATTGTTTAAAATCGACATAGTTACTTATAGATGCAATAGCAACATTATCTGTCCTGGTTAGAGTGTATAAAAGTCCGTCGCCATTATTTTTAAGAAGAATATCAATTTCATCTAGTATTATTATTAAAATAAGATTTTTACCAAAAACATTCTTTTTAAAAAGATCACGGAAAGCATGTATAACTTCCGCTTTGGTCCAGCCTCGATAAGGAACATCTTGACCCATCTGTTGACACAAGCGGGCTATAACTTGATATTCTGTGGTATAGTCAGTGCAGCGAATATACTCTACTTTTACATTAACATTTTTTTCATTTGAAATTTGCTCTAACTGTTTCCTGGCGAATTTAGCAACTGCAGTTTTACCGGTGCCAGTTTTACCATAAATTGTTACATCAGGAGGGGTAACTCCAATTAAAGATTCAATCCAGTATTTAGCTACAGATTTAATCTGATCTTCCCGGTGCGGTAACTTATCCGGTAAAAATCTATGGTCTAAATACTTTTTGCATTTAAAAACCGAGTTTTTTCCGCCTAATTCTTCAAATATATTTTCCATAAACTCACAATCCTATCATTAATATTAATTTTTAATCGATATTTATTATAAATTTTAAATACAATTTTTATACGAATTAATCATGTGAAAACACAATATACGTAAAAAAATGATCAATATTTCCAGTTTATGTGTTTATTTTTTTATAATCACCTTAAATCAATAATTAATGAAATTTATTTTCTTTAATTGTAATTTATTAAAGAGATTAAGTTCTATTTCAAGTTTAAATTGTTTAATTTCTAAAAAATATGCCTCTAAAACAATTTAAATAAAGAAAAAATCCTATACTTAAGGATTAATATCAGAGGTGTGTTTCTAATGCATTAATAATTACGAAAATCATGAAAAATTTGTTGATTAGAGAGACGTGTATTGCAAGTGTAATTAATTTATAATAGTTGTTAAGTTTGATTTATAGTTTTTTATATATACTTATTATCAAAAAAGTAATAAATTAATGACCTGTCAATTAATTAATTTAAAATACATTTAAATCATTAGATTTTTTTTAAAATTCAAACAATTGTAAATTATTTTTGACCGTAACGAGCGTTATGAGAATATATATTAATCTTCATTCGATGAAACATTATTTTCGTTAGTAATTTGTATAATCATATAAAACTTTTAATGAAATGAATTGTTATTAAACTCCGATTTTTTTTGTTGAAGTTATTTTTAGATTCTATCAAAAGATTTAATAAATTTATTAAAAAAATATAAAATTCTAATATA
>PMNN01000057.1 GCA_003161815.1 Methanobacterium sp.
GAACCTTGAGCATCTTCAACCAGTTTAATAATCTGAGACAGCATAGTGTCTTTACCTATTTTCATTGCATTAAATCGTATCACACCATTTTGATTGATGGTTCCACCAACAACTGATTTTCCAGCATCTTTAAGCACAGGAATCGGTTCTCCCGTGACGGCGGATTCATCCACATAACTTTCACCGCTTACAACATCACCATCAAGGGGAATCTTTTCACCAGGCTTAACCACCACGATATCGCCTATTTGAACATCTTCAATTGGTATATCCATTTCTTCATTATTACGTAATACAGTAGCAGTTTTAGCCTGCAATTTCATTAAACTCTTTATAGCAGTAGATGTCCTACCCTTAGCCCTTGTCTCTAAATATCTTCCCAATGTCAGAAAAGCTGCCAGTATAAGTGCAGTTCCATAAAATAAAAACTGTTGAGTCAATACGATGCTAAAAGTACCAAGAACACTTGACACATACGCAACACCAATACCCATAGAATACATAACATCCATATCCAGGTTTCTATGTCTAAGGGAACGGAAACCAGCACTAAATATGGGATAACCAACATATATGAATGGAATAATGGATATTATGAATATGAAAAGAGAAAGAGAAATTGGAAGATGAATACTCACATAAGTTAAGGCTTCAAGCGGAATTCCAAAACCAAAACCCACAAGCATTCGATTCTTTTTATCTTTAAGATCTTTAACTCTCAGTTTTTCTTCAAGATCTTCAGCTATTTCACCCTCAACCCCTAAATACATATAACCAAGCTCTTCGATGGCATTCTTCATATCTGCTATCGTTGTCATCCGAGGATTGTAGGTGACATACGCTTTCTCAGCGGTGAGGTTAACGGTTACTTCGCTGATTCCATCCAATTTTCCTAGTGCATCTTCTATGGCTTTTACGCACATAACACAGGACATTCCCCCAATTTTTAGGATAACTTTCTCATTAACAACACTGTAACCCGCTTCTTCCACGGCATTTTCCAATTCAGGGAGTTTTAATTTTTCAGGATCATATTCTACTGTTGCTTTTTCGGTTCCAATATTCACGTGAGCATCTTCAACACCTTCAAGTTTATTTAAGGATTTTTCAACGTTTAAGGCACAGGAAGCACAACTCATTCCAGATACTTTGATTTCTGCCTTTTTTTTAGATTTTTCTACCATTTATGATCCCTCTTTAGGGGGGGTTTATATGATTAAATTTCATAAAAGAATGAATTAAATTTAATTTTTGATTTTTTCATCTTGCTTTTACATCAATATATTATGGGTTTCATGTGAATCTAATTTGCTGTTTATATATATTAAAAGCGAACTAATCATATTTAAATTAAGTATAGTCGAAAAAGTTATATACTATTCAATTGTATACTGACCATCATAAAGTATACTTGGTGTGGTTTGTTATGGGTGAAAAAAGGAAGGAATATTGTTGTCCTGTAGGAGCGGCAATTGATGAAATAGGTGGAAAATGGAAGCCACTTATCTTATGGGCATTAAAANNCCTGCCATAACTCAACGGATGCTTACAAAACAGCTACGTGAATTAGAAAAAGATGGTTTAGTCAATAGGAAAGTTTATGCAGAAGTACCTCCCAAAGTGGAATATACTCTTACAAAAAAAGGTGATTCAGTTATGCCCATTTTAGAATCACTGTGCAATTGGGGAGAAGAATACTGTAAACATAAACTTATTCTAAACGAATTACACTAAAATTTCTTTATTATTAAAAAAATTAATTAGTATTAATTATAAAAAAATATTTAAATAATTTTATAGTAATTTTTGAGGTTCCTTTAAAATGATTGTTATAAGAAGAAATAATGATGACATCGGGAAAGAAGGGAAAAAGAAGTCTTTTTTTCCTTTCTTGATCAGTTTAATGATCTTTTTATTATTATTCCTAGTGGTTCCTATAGGTATNNTTCACGTGACTCATATGAGAAAATGGAGCGATTAGTAACTACAGGAATTTATGCATACACTAGAAATCCTATATACTTCGGAGCAATAATCATGATCTTTGGATGGTTTTTGGTTTTACCATTCACATTCATTTTAATTAGTGTATTCCTGTTTACGGCTTTATTTTATATAACAGCAAGATCTGAAGAGAAACAATTACAGCAAAAATATGGTAAAAAATATTTGGAATATAAGTGCAAAGTTCCTTTTTTAATACCATATCCAAAATTTAGATAGTAGTCTGTATTTGATTATAATGGTGGCGGATTTCTTGTTGTGAGTGCTAATAATCATTATTTCCAAGATGTGGATTTATTGATGTTATTCTAGATGTTGCGTGGAAGAGTTGCTTTTCATATTCGTAGGATTAGCAGACAAAATTTACACCTTAACTATCAGATTTATTGCAAGTTTGCAGGATAACTCTTATTTTTTTTTAGATTGATATTGGAGCAAATGGGCGTTGACTTGAAATATTTTT
This sequence comes from Methanobacterium sp., assembly GCA_003161815.1. Classification (GTDB taxonomy): domain Archaea; phylum Methanobacteriota; class Methanobacteria; order Methanobacteriales; family Methanobacteriaceae; genus Methanobacterium_A. The sequence goes on from PMNN01000057.1 coordinate 2,468, forward strand.
TATCCAATAGCGAAAGCTTTATAAATAATTTCATATAACAATTGTTATATAANNGTTAAAATACCGGAATTAACAAGAGGAATCGCAAACGATTCAACAGAATTAATAGGAAATACTCCTTTAGTTAGACTTAACAGAATAGCAGAGGGAGTAAATGCAGATATTATAGCAAAACTGGAATCATTCAATCCTTTAGGAAGTGTAAAAGATAGGATTGGAGTTTCTTTAATTGAAACCGGCGAAGAAGTTGGTATCATAAATAGTGACTCAGTTTTAATTGAACCTACCAGCGGAAACACGGGAATTGCCCTAGCATTTGTGGCTGCAGCGAAAGGCTACAGATTAATACTGACCATGCCAGACACAATGTCCCTAGAGAGAAGAAAACTTTTAGCAACATTCGGTGCTGAAATAGTTTTAACACCCGGTGCAAATGGTATGCCCGGTGCAATAACAAAGGCAGAAGAGTTATCTAAACAAATTCCAAATGCAGTACTGCCGCAGCAATTTAAAAACCCAGCAAACCCAAAAATACACAGAGAAACCACTGCGGAAGAAATTTGGAGAGATACAAATGGTGAAGTAGATTTTATAGTAGCTGGTGTAGGTACAGGTGGAACAATTTCTGGAGTTGCAGAGGTAATTAAACAAAGAAAACCTGAATTTAAGGCAGTTGCAGTTGAACCAATAACTTCACAGGTTTTAGCTGGAAAAGAAAAAGGACCCCACAAAATACAGGGAATAGGGGCAGGATTCATCCCAGACGTTTACAGACCTGATCTGGTTGATGAGATTATCCCAGTTAAAGATGAAGACGCAGGACACACTTTATTAAGACTGGCCAAAGAGGAAGGAATACTTGCAGGAATATCCTCTGGAGCAGCAACCTGGGCAGCTCTTGTACTTGGTAAAAGACCAGAAAATGAAGGTAAACAAATAGTGGCAGTACTTCCAGATACAGGAGAAAGATATCTAAGTGTCGAATGGGTATTTGAGGAAATTTATAAAGAATACGAAGACACAATCCCACAAATATAAAAACAATCGAAAATATTTAGAAGCATTTATTTAATGCATATAAAAATTGCATTAAATATTATTCTAATATTTTTTGTCTAAGTAAAAAATTTAAAAGAGAATAGAAAATGTTTGAAAGGATAAAAGAAGATATGCAGACTGTTTATTCTAGAGATCCTGCTGCAAAAAGTAGTTTAGAGATATTTTTTCTTTACCCTGGATTACATGCTATTTGGTTCCATAGATTAGCGAATTGGTTCTGGACTCGTAATCATCTATTCACCGGCCGATTCTTTTCAGCTCTAAATCGCCTCCTAACGGGAATTGAAATACACCCAGGTGCAACCATAGGTAAAAGAGTTTTCATTGACCATGGAATGGGAGTAGTAATAGGAGAAACAGCTGAAGTGGGGGATGATGTACTGATTTACCAGGGAGTAGTTCTAGGCGGCACTAGTCTGGAGAAGAAGAAAAGACATCCCACCATTGGAAGTGGAGTAGTAATAGGTTCCGGAGCAAAGATAATAGGTGACATTGAAATTGGAGATTGCACCAAAGTGGGGGCTGGATCTGTTGTTTTAAAATCAGTGCCCAATGGCGCCACCGTTGTAGGGATACCTGGAAGAAATGTTAAAGAGAAGAGAAAATGCGCTATTGACTTGGATCATGGAGAATTACCCGACCCAGTCGCTGAAGCCATCCAGTTAATCCTGGAACGCCAAGAGGAAGTGGAAGAACAAATAAGATCATTAGGTATTTCTGCAGATATTATAAAAATGAATAGTTTCATGAGCAAAAAAACTGAAATGGAAGAAATATTCGCTGAAGGAGCAGGAATATAAATATTTTTTATTTATACAGAATTTGTTCGAAAAGAATAAAAATTGTCAATAAATTGAAATTAAAGGTGATGAGAGAAAGATGAGACCTCCTTGTGAAATAGTAGTATGGTATGTTATNNGATAAAAGAGGGCACGGACTTAAGTTCGAGCCAGAAATTCATGATATGATCAATGAATTTGCAAAGGATCTTATAGATGAAAAAGCAGACCAAAGTGATATTATATCTAAAATGTGTCAGATCTGCAAGAAAATTAAGGCTGAAGAAGTAATCTGTCAATTGCATCATGAAAAAGATAGTATACCCGTAAATTGCAGAGCTTGTATGGGTTCAGAGGCTGACGGTTGTTAAAAAATTTAGATTAAAGTTAAATTTGGACTTCACTAACGTAAGGCTATTTTTATTCCTAAATTAATGAATTATTATTT
>PMNN01000169.1 GCA_003161815.1 Methanobacterium sp.
TTCCTATTAGAATCAATGGAAAGTGATAGTGGAATGGCTAGATTCTCAGTTCTAGGATTTAAACCAGTTGCAACATTAAAAGCATATGGAAATGTACTGGAAATAGAGAAAGATGGAGAAAAAGAAGTATTCGATGTAAGAAATCCCTTTGATGAAATAAAAAAGATTACATCATCCAGTAATGGGAAAAAAGGATTCCGTGGTGGATTAGTAGGCTACGTTTCCTACGAGTCTGTGCGACACTTCGAACCAGTAGAAATCAAGGAAGGTCTTTATCCAGATTTTGAATTCGGTTTATTCTTAGATGGGATAATATTCGATAGAATCCGAAACAAATGTGAATACGTAACTCTTAATGAAGATAGATCGGAAGAGATAAAAAATATTTCAAAAGAAGAAGAAGAGATCAGTGGAATATGCTTTAAGGAAAATGGACATCATTTCTCAAAGGAAAAGTTTGAAGAAATGGTTCTCCAAGCTAAAGAGAAGATAAAAGCTGGAGAAATATTTCAAAGTGTCATTTCAAATGCCCGGAAATATACTGTTAAAGGTAACAAGCTATCTTTTTATGAAAAACTTCGCAGTATAAATCCATCACCTTACATGTATCATTTGAAACTGGATGAGCGAGAAATCATAGGATCCAGTCCAGAAATGCTGGTTAGAGTAGAAAACAGAATGATAGAAACATTTCCTATAGCAGGAACTATAAAACGTGGCGCTACTCAGCATGAAGATCTACAACTACAAAAAGAAATGTTAGCAGATGAAAAAGAAAGAGCTGAACATTTAATGTTAGTTGATCTGGCTAGAAATGATGTAGGGAAGGTAAGTAAATTTGGCTCGGTAAAAGTTCCCGATTACATGGGAATTAAAAAGTTTTCACATGTTCAACACATTTTTTCTCGGGTTACCGGAGAGTTAAATCATAATAAATCTGCCGTTGACGCATTTTCAGCCATGTTTCCAGCGGGAACTCTTAGTGGAGCGCCTAAAATAAGGGCAATGGAAATAATAGATGAACTGGAAGAAATCCCCCGTGGACCCTATGGCGGTGCTGTTGGTTACTTCTCCCTTAATGGGAATGCAGATTTTGCAATAACCATTCGAACTATGGTGTGTGATGGTGATCAAGCCAAAATACAGGCTGGTGCGGGTATAGTACACGACTCAGTGCCGGAAAACGAATATTATGAAAGCGAAAACAAGGCTAGTGCTCTTATAAACGCTCTTAGTAAGGTTGGATGATTAAAATGATATTAATAATTGATAATTATGACTCATTCACCTATAACTTTTATCAACTAATAGGGGAACTTCATGAAGATATAATCGTTAAACGTAATGATGAGATAAGCCTTAAGGAGATTAAAAAAATGAATCCTGAGAAAATAGTTATTTCTCCAGGTCCGGGTCGTCCTGAAAATAAGAGGGATTTTGGGATTTGCACTCAGGTAATACAGAAACTTGGAAGTATAAAACCAATTCTTGGAGTTTGTTTAGGACATCAAGGAATATTTAATGCTTTTGATGGTGAAATAATACGTGCAGAACCTGTACATGGTAAAACGAGTCAAATATTACATACAGATGATAGTATTTTCAGAGGAGTCAAAAATCCTCTTACTGCTGCTAGATATCATTCACTAATATGCAATGATAAAACAATACCTGAATGTATAGAAATAATTGCAAAAACTCGTGAAGGCATGATAATGGCTATAAAGCATCGTGATAATCCTATAGTCGGACTTCAATTCCACCCGGAATCTGTAGGTACACCTGAGGGGAGAATAATACTTAAAAATTTTCTGGAGATGTAAATTTAATGAAGTTTTCAGATATAATAATGAAGCGAAGGGAAGTTTTAATTAAAGAAAAGCTTTATAAACCTTTAAGTGAGATAAAAGAGGATATTAAAAGAGTTAAATTGAGGAAAAACTTCAAAAACTCTCTCTTAAAAGAGGATGATGTATCTATAATCTGTGAATACAAACCTGCTTCACCCTCAGCAGGTAAGATCTCTAATTTAACAGTCGAGACTGTATTACCTTTATTTGAAAAGAGTAGTGCCAGCGCAGCTTCAATTATAACCGAAGAGTGTTATTTTAAGAGTAACATTAACAATTTGAAGATTGCTTGTAAAATAAGTTGTTTATCACTGCTTAGAAAAGATTTTATTCTAGATGAATATCAAATATACGAGTCAAGAGCCAATGGAGCTAACGCTGTTCTTTTAATGGCTGATATTTACCCTAATTTATCGGAGGGAATTTTAATCACAAATTATTTAGGAATGGATGCTGTGGTTGAATGTAAAAATAGGGAAGAAGTAGATAATGCCGTAAAAGCTGGTGCTGAAATAATTGGAATAAATAATCGGTGTTTTGATGATTTCAGCATCGATTTTAAGCGAACCAGGGAGCTTTCAAGATTCGTTCCCCCTGAAATAATTCTTGTATCTGAAAGTGGTGTAAAGAATGCTGATGATGTGAAGTTATTATCTAGTTATGGTGTTGATGCATTATTGGTTGGCACTAGTATAATGAGTTCTAATGAAATATCTGGAAAGATAGTTGAAATTGTTAGTGCTGCTGAAAATTCTAGGATGGAGCGGAGATGAAAGTAAAGATCTGTGGAATAACTAGAGTTGAAGATGTAATGATTTGCGAGGAAAATAATGCAGATCTCATTGGTTTCATTAATATTAAACGCTCCAAAAGATTTGTGGAAATAAATGAAATCAATCAACTCACTAGTAAGCTTAATAATAGGGAAAAGGCCGTCTTAGTAATTGAACCCGAAAATTTGGAAGAAGCAGAAGTAATTCAAAAAAAATCTAATATCAACATTTTCCAACTTCATTCACTTTCAAGTGATGATATTAATAGATTAAAGGAATCTGAATCAATACAGAAGCAATTAAAGATAATTAGAGCTGTGGGAATTCCTGAAAGAATCACTGCCCGGAAAAAAGTTGAGATAGAAGATTTTGCCAATGTTTGTGACTTTTTACTATTTGATTATGAGGATTATGGAAAAATCGGCGGCACTGGAAAACAAATTCCTATTAAATTAATTATTGAAGCTGCTGAACTTGCAAAAAATGCTAATGATAATATAAAATTATTTTTAGCGGGTGGATTAGATTTAAAAAGAATTCAAACTGAAGGAAAACAGATTGAAAGAATATTTGATTTCATAGATGTTAATTCAGGTGTTGAAGATAGCCCTGGATTAAAGAATGATAACAAAATCAGAGAGATTATAGAATTAATACGAGATTAAAAAAATATTTTGAATAAATATTTTAAAGGGTGATTTTTAGTATGATTGCTGATGGTAAATTCGGGATATATGGAGGTATTTTTGTTCCAGAGCTTCTAATACCTGCATTAGAAGAATTGGAAGGAGCTTTCATTAAATATAAAGATGATAAAGATTTTAATGCTGAATTAGATTATTATTTAAGGGAATTTGCGGGTAGACCTACTTCCTTATATTATGCACGTAACCTCTCAGAGAAGCTGGGATGTAAAATTTATCTTAAACGAGAGGATATGCTACATACAGGTGCTCATAAAATAAATAATACTTTAGGGCAGGGTCTTTTAGCTAAGTATATGGGTAAAAAAAGATTGATAGCTGAGACTGGTGCAGGACAACATGGTATCGCTACTGCTGTAGTTGGCGCCTTACTAAAAATGCCTACCGAAGTTTATATGGGCAGTGAAGATGTGCAAAGACAAAAATTAAATGTTTTCAGAATGGAACTTTCCGATGCAAAGGTTATACCAGTAGATAGTGGTTCACGTACACTTAAGGATTCTATAAATGAAGCTTTAAGAGATTGGATTAGTAATGTAGAGTACACTCACTACTTAATCGGCTCTACAATGGGACCTCACCCCTACCCCACTATGGTGAAGCATTTCCAGAGTATCATTGGGAGAGAAACCAAAAAGCAGATCATGGAAAAGGATGATAAAAATCCTGATGTAATAATCGCTTGTGTTGGTGGAGGAAGTAACGCTATCGGCATCTTCTCAGAATTTATAGAGGATGAAAATGTGGAATTAGTGGGTGTTGAAGGAGGTGGAAATGGAGTTAATAGTGGAAAAACTGGTGCAACCCTTTCTGTCGGTACAGAAGGAGTATTGCATGGATCTCTTTCATTTGTACTGCAAAATAAGTATGGACAAATAAATGAAGCTCATTCAATATCTGCAGGACTCGATTACCCAGGTGTAGGCCCTGAACATGCTCACCTAAAAGTAACAGGCCGTGCTAAATACGTAGCTATAAATGATAAAGAAGCTCTTCATGGTTTTAAATTACTCTCTAAATATGAAGGTATAATACCCGCACTTGAAAGTGCTCATGCCATTGCTTATCTAGAGAAATATGTTCAGTTGAGAGAAAATAAGGGTAAAACTATTGTAGTGAATTTATCTGGAAGGGGTGATAAAGATATGTTCTTAGTTGCTGAGGAGATGGGTGAAGAAGTATGAAAATTGAAAATAACCCTAGAATTGAAAGTTATGATGATATGTTTAAGCGGGTTAAAGATAATGATGAAGGAGCTTTTATACCCTTTATTGTTGCCGGAGACCCTGATTTTGAAACATCACTCCAGATTGTAAGGGCAATGTTAGATTGCGGTGCCGATGCACTAGAAATTGGTTTTCCCTTCAGCGATCCCGTGGCGGATGGTCCTACAGTACAATCAGCAGATATTAGAGCTTTAAATTCTGGGATGAATACTAATAAAGGTTTTGAATTTATAAGAAGGATTCGGGATTTCACCCAGATTCCTATTGGATTATTAGTGTATTATAACCTCATTTATAAAATGGGAGTAAATGAGTTTTATAGAAAAGCTAGTGTAAGCGGTGTTAACGGTATTCTTGCAGCGGATCTGCCTCCTGAAGAGGCTGATCCAGCCGTTGAAGCTGCTAGGGATAATGGTATTAATCAAATCTTCCTAGCTGCTCAGACTACTAGTAATCAGCGACTTGAGAAAATAATAGAGTTATGTTCTGGTTTTCTTTATGTGGTGTCAGTTATGGGGGTTACAGGAGCCCGGAGTAAGCTTAAAGTTAGCACAGTAGAATTAGTAGAGAGAATGCGTAGTCATACTCAACTTCCCATTTGTGTAGGATTCGGAATTTCTAAACCTGAGCATGTAACTGAAGTTATAGACGCTGGTGCAGATGGAGCTATTGTGGGAAGCGCTCTAATTAATGCGATGACAGATAACTTAGATAACCCTGAATCTAAGGTACGTGAATGTTGTCACATTATGAAAAAAGCTACACAAAAAAGTTCTCTATCTAGATGTGAGTGATTTGTAAATGCTAAATGAATGTCTTAAAAAAGTAGTTTCTGGTCACGATTTAAGTGAAGAGGAATCTTACCAGTGCATGGTTGAAATAAAAAATCATAATGCTAGCGAAGTGAAGATTGCAGCATTATTAACTGCCCTTTCAATGAAAGGAGAAACTGTGGATGAGATAACTGGTTTTGCAAAGGCTATGCGTGAAACCTCAATAAAGGTATCTTCTCCACAAGGACGTGTTTTAGTAGACACCTGCGGAACAGGTGGTGATAAATTTAAAACTTTTAATGTAAGTACAGCTGCTGCCATAATAGCCGCCTCCTGTGGAGTTACCATCGCCAAGCACGGAAATCGTAGCATAACTAGTAAATGTGGCGGTGCTGATATCCTAGAATCCTTAGGAGTTAACATTAACTGTGATGCTAAAGGTGTGGAGAAATGTTTAGAAGAAATAGGATTAGGATTCATGTTCGCCCCTAACTTCCATCCAGCTATGCTAAATGTGATGCCCATTAGAAGAATACTCGGAATTAGAACTATTTTCAATATTTTAGGACCTTTAACTTCACCAGCTAATGCAGATATCCAGCTTTTAGGAGTTTTTGATCCAAATTATGTGGAATTAATGGCTCATGTTTTGAACAACTTAGGTGTTAAGCGAGCTTTGGTGGTACATGGATTTGATAATAATGATAAACCTGCTATGGATGAAATATCATTATTAGGTCGTAGCAAAGTAGCTTTTTTGAGTGAAGGTGAGGTTAAGATTCAGGAATGGTATCCCGATGATTTTGGATTGGAAAGTACCATCCCAGATTATATTAAAGCTCCTGAAAACCTTTATGAAAATTTAGAAGTTATTAATGGAGTTTTAAAGGGTAGAAGAAATAGTGTAGGGGATGAAGCTCGGTTGAATCTTTGTCTTATAAATGCTGCTGCTATACTATTTGTCACTGCTGAAACGGATAGTCTTAAAGTAGCAATGAAGATGGTTCTTGAATCTGTTGAAAATGGTGAAGCTTTAAATAAATTGGATAAATTCATTAAAATAAGTAATAAATATTGTGAATAACTATTTTAATTATCAGTATTTTTTATAAAATAAATTAGGACCATTTAAGAAGTTAAAAATAAAAAAGAAGGTAAAAATTGAGGTAATTAATATACCTGAATTTACCATTGCTCCAGTTAATTATCTATGAATTATTCAAATATAAACCTTTTGAATCTAATAAATAGTATTACTTAATCCATAAATAAAATGTATTATATCCAATAAAATTTGTTATAAATTAATTAATTTTAAAATTTATTAATATAAAAA
>PMNN01000117.1 GCA_003161815.1 Methanobacterium sp.
CCTCTATTCCCTTAGTATGTAGTTCCTTGGCTACATCTTCAGTTATTCCGTCAACTTTCATTAAAGAACGCCAATCGTTATCTTCACTATCTCCAAAATAGTGTGTCCACATTAGAAAAAGAAAGGCTTCCCTGAAAAAATCACACCGTTATATAAGAAGATCAGTCCTTAAAATCATCTCAATAACTGCACTTTTTAGTGATATATCATCGTAAAATAGGCTACAACGCCAACAAAATTATAAAAAAGCTCGCAATTTCATAAAAAGAATCTAGAACTCTATATTTTTTATATCTTTTTTTAATTTTTGATCCAAAGTTTTAAATATGAGAATAGTTTACAAAATTATATAGTTTATAAAATTTAACTATTAATTAATATAGACTATACAAAAAATAACTAAAAATTTTGTTTAAGAGGGATGTCATTATGACGGAAAAACAGGCGGATAAACTTGTAGAAGATATGATGGAAGATTCAATACTTTATATTAAACTTTTCAATAATGAATTGATTCATTTAGGTGATAGAGACTTTATGAAAACATTTTCTTGGTTAATATTAATTGAAAGCTATGATAATCCATCAATATCAGGACTAGGGAAGAAATTACGATTAGCAAAGTCACAAATGACTGGTAAAATTGATCAATTAGCTAATGATGGTTTAATAAAGCGAATACCTGATGAAAAAGACCGTAGAATACTTAGGGTTAAATTAACACCATACGGACATAGTTTCATAAAAACATCACGAAACCTTGTTGAAGAAAATATGAAACAATTATTATCCTCATTAAACTTTGAAGAGGTTGAAGAACTTAAAAATAGTATAGAAACAATTAAAAATATCGTTTTAAAGATCATGGATGCAAATAAGGGATGATATGGATATTAGAATAAAAAATTCATTTCATTTTATAAAAACATAAAAAAAAGGANNGAAGTTTATGCATTGGATTCAACTGAAGGAAATTATGTGTATGTTATTTTGGGTGAAGAAATAATTTTAATTGATACTGGTCGTCCTAAGAATGGTGAAGGTATTTTAAATGATTTGAAATCTTTAAATATTAATCCTAAGGATGTTAAACATATTTTAATAACACATAATGATTTTGACCATATAGGAAGTCTGGCTTTCCTGGAGCAGGCAACAGGAGCTAAAATCTGGGCATCAAAAGAGGATATCCCCGTTATTTGTGGTGAAAATCATGAAGGGATTAAAAGAATCATTAAATATATAGTTAAAGTAAAAAAGCCAGAAAATATAAATGCATATCCTGAAGATCTAAAGATAGGAGACATTAAAGTCATACCGACTCCTGGACACACACGGGGACATGTAAGTCTGCTTTATAAGGATATAATGTTCATTGGTGATTTGTTCCGGACTCCCAAAGGAAAAATAACCTCCATGATGTCATTTAGCAACTGGAATAATCAGATTATAAAAGAATCGATAGCTAAAATAGATGAATACGATTTTGAGTGGATTTGTCCCGCTCATGGTGAACCTATTAAAAGAGATGGTCACTTGAAAGATTTTATTAAAAAGATAAGTGATTGAGTTAAAAAATTGGGGAGTACTGTTACTTATAATAAATTGAATACTCCGTTATTAATCTGTATTATTCGATAAACCAGAGTAAAACAGTCATCGTAGGAGATGCAATGAACATCGAAGATGGACAGCTTATTGGAAAGAACACTCAAATCATGAATGAAGAAGAGATTAAAAAAGCTATAAATTCCCTTAAAAAATTAATGGAATACGACGTTGAAAATGTGATAACTTATCACGGAGGCCCATTCAACGACAATCCCAATCAAAAAATTAAAGAATTAGTCTTAGATGATTGAAATGCTTGATATTCATTTAATTCTGCTTCCATTATTCGGATTTATTATAGGCCTCTTAGTTTCTACTTTAGGTGGGGGTGGAGGTGGATTATATGTACCGGTTTTGATACTGATTTTCGGTGTCACACCACAAGTAGCTGTAGCTACCTCTCTAGCATCAGTGTTGCCCACCACGGCTGTAGGTGCTTTCAGTCACTATCGTCAAGGTAATGTGGATATCAGAACAGGATTAATCTTAGGAATTGGTGGAATAATTGGCACATTAATAGGTGCTTATATTGCCAATAATATTCCTTCAATCATTTTAAGTAAGATTCTCGGTATTTTCACGTTGGTAATGGTGATTCCAATGGCTGCTAGTGCCTTGAAAAGACGTAAAAATACAGGTGAAGATAAAGGAGATAAAGATAAAAATGAATCTTTAAGGCTTACGGGGCCTAAAAGAATTATAGCTTCATTTTTTGGTGTAGCATCGGGAATAATGGCTGGAGTTTTCGGAATAAGTGGAACACCACCAGTTATTGCAGGACTCTATAGTTTAGGCTTACCCGCTGCGATGGTTGTAGGTACTTCCGTATTTGTACTTATATTCAACTCAGTTGCAGGTATAGGAGGTTTTTACCTGTTAGGAAGGTTAGATCTGACTTTGATAATTCTTCTTGGTGGTGGGTCAGCTGTAGGCGCATTTATAGGGCCTTTAATACTTAAAAAAATCGATCCAAATACTCTTGAAAAAAGCTATGCACCCATACTTGTGACTACAATGCTTATTTTGGGTTTAGCACTATTACTGGCATAATTTACATTATTAATTTTAAAAATTGAGGTAATTAGGTTGATAATCAAACATATGGAAGTCTGAAAGTGGGATGAAAATAGAAAATTAGAATATTAAAATCGAGAAAATTGTATGAAACTAAATAATATCCTTTTATTGCAAGATTTGAAGGTATGGTAACTAATGGAATATAAATGGACTGCTATGTCGAATACATTCATAGCCACTTTAATGGGAAGTATAAATACATATATCATTCTAATTGCTCTTCCGGCCATTTTCATAGGTATCCATATTGATCCCTTTAATTCATTCCAATATTTATTATGGATATTAATGGGCTATGGATTGGTTACAGCCACATTACTTCTTAGTTTCGGCAGGCTTTCCGATATGTACGGGCGAGTAAAAATGTTCCGGTTTGGTTTTTTAATATTCACAATAGGTTCTATCCTACTATACCTAACACCATCCACTGGAGATGCCGGCGCAATAGAAATAATAGTCTTCAGACTAGTCCAGGGAGTAGGTGCGGCATTTTTCCTGGCGAATAGCGCGGCCATACTTACCGATGCTTTTCCAATCAATGAACGTGGAAAAGCATTAGGTATAAATATTGTTGCAGCTATAGCTGGAAACTTTTTAGGCTTAGTTATTGGAGGTGTTCTGGCTGTATTTAACTGGAGATATGTTTTTTTAATTAGTATACCATTCGGAATAGTTGGAACAATATGGTCATTTAAACTAAAAGAACTCTCCAAAAAAGCCTTGAAAACTAAAATCGATATATGGGGAAATTTATCATTTGTTTTAGGAATAACTCTCATACTTGTCGGAGTAACCTATGGATTACTACCATACGGCAATAGTCCAATGGGTTGGAACAACCCTTGGGTAATAGCGGCCATGTTAATAGGATTATTCACATTGATTCTATTCCCATTTATAGAAAATCGTGTTGAATCCCCTATGTTCAGGTTAGATCTATTCAAAAATAGAAGTTTTGCATTTGCAAATATGGCCGGTTTATTGGGTTCGTTAGGTCGTGGTGGCATGATGTTCATGTTAATATTATTATTGCAAGGTATATGG
>PMNN01000286.1 GCA_003161815.1 Methanobacterium sp.
AAAAAAATTAGATAATAAATTTTAGGATAAAGTTAATTTATCATAAGATATCTTATTTTAAGTTGGTATTATTAAGTGCTTCTTAATAAATAATTTTCTAAAAATCTTAAATTTAGTCCTATTATTTAGGGGGCAAGACTTCAAAGAATAGTTCTTTAAAGCCATTCAATAACTCTTTTGGGAAATGTAAACCAACACAAATCACCAAAACACCAGTTCCTATAACAGCATCTTCAATGTTTGGATTTTCTATGACTTCTTCACCGAAAACTAGAGTTACTTTCGCTTTTTTTTGAAGAAAATCCCAAAGAGTTTCACGTTTATAACTATCACCGTTTATTAAGATGTCATTATGTAACGCTAATTGTAAAAATTGTTTCCAATCATNNGATCCATTCATATCAATACAAGAATTACATGTTTCAATTTCCCAATGAAAGAAGTTTTTAATGATATCTTCTAATCCTTCATCTACAGAAATATAAAAATCATCATCAATTTTAACTTCTAATTGTTTATGTTCAGCCATAATTCCCCTTTCACTTAAATATATGCCAATTTTCATCCAACAACATTATAATAACATATCTAACATTATCGAATCCCTTTGACTAAATAAAGCGATATCTTGATTACAATATTTGCCGTTCTAGGCTAGATCTCTTTTAAAACCAATTTTCAAATAATTTAATCAGTTCTTATCAATTTTTTTCTATCATCGATAGGATCGGATGATGATTAAAAAATAAAAAAAAAGAAGGATTACTCCAGTTATATACTGGATTTTATCCGTACATNNATCAACTTCTTCATTTAGAGTCATTTTTTTGGTATGGATTTTTAGTATTTCCATTCTACCGTCTTCATTAGGTATGTGCACTTCTATGAATCGGTCGAATCTACCGGGACGTAGTAATGCTGGGTCTAGAATATCGGGTCTGTTAGTGGCGGCGACTATTCCAACGTCTCCACGCCCTTCGAATCCATCCATCTCAGCTAAGAGTTGCATTAGGGTTCGCTGAACTTCTCGATCTCCACTGGTAGAGCTTTTTAGTCTTTTAGCTGCGATAGCATCGATTTCGTCCATGAATATTATGCTTGGTGCTTTTTCTTTAGCTAATTCAAATACGCCTCTTACCAGTCGGGCTCCCTCGCCGATATATTTTTTAACAAATTCTGATGCCACTATTTTTATGAATGTGGCGTTTGTTTCGTGAGCTACTGCTTTGGCTAGTAGTGTTTTACCAGTGCCCGGTGGACCGTAGAGTAATACCCCTTTTGGTGGTTCTATTCCTATTTCTTTGAATAATTCTGGTTTTTTCAGAGGTAATTCAACTGTTTCTTTTATTTCTACTATTTGTTCTTCTAATCCACCTATTTGTTCGTAACTTATGTCTGGTTTTTCTTCTACTTCCATTCCAGTTACCAATGGGTCTTTTTCTGAGGGCAGCACGTTTACTATACCGAATGTTTGCTGATTTAACGCTACTCTGGCTCCTGGTTCTAGGGCTTTTTCATCTAAGAATCGTGAGTATCCTATTACGAAGTGTGGACCGGTACTGCTTTTTACAACTACTTTTCCATCATCTAGAACTTCGGTTACTGTGGCTATGACTAGTGGAGGGGATCTGAATCTTTCAATTTCTCCTCTTAATGATTTTACTTCTCTGTCAAGCCGCATTTTCTCGTTTTCCATTAGGACTTTATCTTTTTCAAGTTTTCTTACCTTCCACATTAAATTTCTTTTAGTTTTAGTATTTTCTTCTTTAAGAAGTTTTATCTCCTTTTTGAGGTCCTCAATTTTTTTAAGAATATTTTGGGACATGTTTTCCATGATCCTCGCTCACTCCTATTCGTTTTTCACTGTTAATTAATTATTTTGATTTTTTATAATTATATAACCAATTTATTATACCTAATAATATTTAAATATTGAGGTAGCTGAAGTTATATAATAGTATATAAATTTATAAAAAGGTACGTGATTATGAGATGTGAGATTTGCGGTAAAAAAGTGGTTGGAACGCCTGTTAGGGTTAAAATTGAAGGTTCAGTTATGCAAACTTGTCAGGAGTGTTCAAAGTTTGGTAAAGTTCAAAAAGAACCCCCTAGAGCGATCTGGAAAAAAACCCCTCNNGTAGGGAGCCTTCAAATGAGGTTTTGGAGGATTTTAATACAGTTATACGTAAGGCTCGGGAGAATATGGGGTGGTCTAGGGAGGATTTGGCTGAAAAAGTTTATGAGAAGGTTTCAGTTATAGGTCGGATTGAATCGGGGAAGATGGTTCCAGATATTAAGCTCGCCAGAAAATTGGAGAAGATCTTGAATGTGAGTCTTCTTGAGAAANNACTATTGGAGATATAGCTTTTATAAAAAAGAATTGATAGAATTAGAATCAACCCTTTTTTAAAATTAAGAAAAATATTTCTTTTTTTTGAGTTAAAAGAAAGTTTCTTTTTAAGATAAAATATGCAATTAATCTTTTTTGGGAAGAATAGTCAGGTCTTGTTTTTATGTGAGTAGTATCCCCTTAATGGTTTAAGTTCTTTAAAAATACTTTCTAATTCAGGATAATCAGCGTATTCACTGCTTAAAACCATAATATGTGCTGGGGGATGTATCTTCCTTACCTGCATTATGCTTTTAGTAGTATCTTCACTCACTTTTACCATAACTGCAAAATGAGTTTCTGACTTCAGCTCTTGTTTCAGAATGGCTTTTATAAATTTATCAGCAATCTTTGCCGGTAGTATCCTTGGCTTTCCATTAATCTTTAATTTAGCATGTCTTTCCAGATCTGCTAAAGCATTCAAGATTTTCTTTTCACTATCCGCTCTAACTAAAATTAATGCCAATTAATAAACGCTCCTTTTTTTATAGTTTTTTTCTTCTCCTCGAAAAAGAAGAGATCAGAGTACTTCTAAATAATACTAAAACTACAATAATCAAACCTATAGCTGTCTGTAGATTGCCAATTGTATCTAAGAGAGAAGAACTTATAGGGATATTCCATGGTGGTGCAGTTCTACCGCCTGTAAGTGGAGTATAATAAACTCCTACTTGCTTAGTGGCAGTTTGAATATTAATATTTGAGGGTTCAACAGGATAAACACCAATCAATAAACCACTGCTTATAGCGGAATTAATATCATTAGCTATAGCATTAGCATCGAAGCCGTGTTTACTAACAGAATAGCTTACAACTTGACTAGTGGTTGCACTAATACCGGGACTGTCACTTCCATAACTAAAAACAGTTACATTGGTTTGCTGAACTGTTATAGCACTTCTAAGAGCGTCATAAGCGTAAACTACTTGTAAAGGATTATTATCAATCGGGGAAGTAGTGTAACTATCAGCAGTAGGATAACCCACAGACCAACCGCTGATATTATCAACTTTAACATAAGGCTGATCCATAGGGTAACCGGTTTGATTTAATTCGGATGGTGTGAACATATCTGCTGTTGATATACCTGAACCTATATTTACAGCTCCACCACCATACTTTTCACCAGATTCGATGGAAACCTTTTTAAAAACATCACCCATTATATCCGTGGCTGAATGGCCATCCCTAATTTCTTGACCAATCATAATTGCAGTGGCCTGACCTACTGCACTGGTATTATCATTTTGAGGATTACCCGGAGTGTGTAATAAGTGCATAACCGCTCCTTTTGCGCCGGGTGGTAATACTGCAGTTCCTCCAGAATAAGGGGTGACGGTGATGGTGCCGTCATTTGCAACTACTATTAAATAATTACCACTGGTACCTGTCAATGCAGCTCCAATAGTTGGACCTCCAACCACCAATCTCTGCCCCGTGTAACTGTTAGCTACACTAGCAGCGGCTTGTGCCGTACCATTGGCTTTAAGTATATTAATACTACTAATTACAGCGCTCAACCTGGGCGTGTCATTTATACCACCAGTAGTACTAGTAGTATCCACACCACCAGATAAGATTGCAAATTTATCTGCAGGGGAGAATATGAAGGTTGATTGAAACATGTTTTCATCAAAGGACATACTTCCTGCAGCTGCACCGTTAGGGTCCTGACCTGTAGGATCAGTTATGATTATACAGTTTAATGTTGCAGAGGCTGCATTCATCATAAATAATGTGGTGGTAATTAGCACTAATAATCGGGCTAGATTAACCCTTCGTATAATCACTTCACCACCACTGTAGAAAAGTCTTCGATAACATTCACAGTTACTATGCCAGTTTGCTTATCAACAGTGATACTAGCTGCTGATATTGGATAAAGTTGTGTACCTGGAATTGGTGAATAAGTTGCAGCCGTCTCTGCATTTGAAATCGCTTCGCTTAAGGGAACCTTAGCTTTACTAGTAACTAATGTATCACCCACTATGTAACTTCCCGATCTAAAGCCTTGATTAGCAATGTTAGCTTTTATAATATCTGTGGGCTCGATATCATTCCCTTTTATAATAACTCCAGATATAGGCACTCCTTGATCCGTTCCTGTAGAGGAAGCGTAAGCCATGTAAGTCATTAAACGTCCTGACAAAATTAGCATGAAGGCCAGTATAAGAATGATTAAAGTGTCTCTTCTAATTTTTATAAACATTTCGTGGTTTTCTCCCTAATTTTCGATGATATCTCAAAAGTTTTATCTCTATAAATATGAAATAATATTTTTTTTTATTGAATAAATTTTTGAATTAATAAAGCAATCATATTAATATAAATTTTGATTTTCGTATAATCATTGGAATTAGTATTAGCCTATAAATAGGTTATCATTATTATTTAATCTTCATGGCTTTAAAAAATCTGTGTTTTCTTATAAATATCTTCCTTATATTTAAATGCTGCTTCACCGATACAAACAACTGCGGGGACGTCATATTCTAATGCTTTCTCCAATCCACTCATTACCTGCTCTAAATTAGCTCCTAAAGTTCCTTTTTTAAATTCTTGGGGATTTTTTGAGGTTAATATAATTTTTTTAGAGGTCATAGTTTCCATAAGTTTATCAGCAGCTTTCCTAGAGTAAAAAGAAGCTGGTATAATGAAATCAGCATTTTCTAGACATTTATTTAAAATGCTGATATCACCTTTTTCACCTGATTCTGATGAAATAGTTATAACAACTGCAATTCCTCCATGAATCTTACGTAACTCTCGGAGTACGGTTTCTACTCCTCCGGGGTTATGAGCATAATCTATTACAACTTCTTTTCCCTGACAATTACCAACATAATCAAATCGTCCGGATACACCTTTAAAGCTTTCTACACCAGCTATAATTTGATTAATAGGTATATCGAGGAATTCGATCGCTGCAGTAATAGCACCTACTATATTATAAATATTATGAAGCCCCATGAGAGGTGTACGCACTTTAAAAACATCTTTTGGAGTATTCAATATGAAACAGCCCTTTTCTATATTCGTGGCAAGATAATCGGGCTGAGGTCTCTTCACTCCACATTCGCAGCTATAATAACCCATTCCCGATATAGTCTCTTCTATGATAATTTCTCTGCCACACGAGCATAATTTTTTATTTTCAACGGTCTTGTTATAATCCACTCCAAAGGTAACTATATTCCCAGTTATATCAGAAGAAAGATTGTTAATTAAGCCTAATATGGTAGGATCATCTGTGTTTATGATTAACAATTTATCTTTAAGATACTCAATAAATTCACCTTTTATGGATGCGTAGCTGAGAAAATCCTGATGATTTGGCATGTGATCTGGAGTTATATTGGTTATTATACCGCACGATGGTTCACAACGCTCCAATATGAATTTCAAGTCTCCTGGAACTCCAAAAGTCCCGGTTTCAAGGATTGCCACA
>PMNN01000263.1 GCA_003161815.1 Methanobacterium sp.
GTGCTAGAAGTCTGAGTAATGTTAAAGTTTTCCCGAAGCTGCTGAGCAACCACGTCCACCTCCTGTGATCCATATCTGAAATATGAAATATAATCTCTTTTCATTAAATCCAGGATTTCACCATATTCATACTGATCATATAACATACTCATAACCATTCTTATAGGATATCGGGTGGTTAGATCCCCTCCAACCATTTTTTGGGGGAATAAACTACCAACTCTTTCATAATCAGCACCATGATAATGGAGTATCTCACCACCCCAAACTGTTCCATCCTCACCATAACCCACACCATCTGCAGCTATGCATACCATTTCCTCCACATCATTATCCACAGCTAAAGAAGCTGCATGAGCATGATGATGCTGAACTTTAATAATTTCACAGTTAAATCTTTCACTTAACTCATGAGCCAGTTTGGTTGTAAAGAAGAGGGGATGAAGATCACAAGCCACTGCATCCACTGAATCAGTCTTAGTTATACTCATAAGATATTCTATACTTTTCTGAAGATACTTGAAGGTTTCATACTTAGTAGTGTCCCCAATATGCTGNNCCCAAAGCTAATACTCGTAAATCAGAATTCAACCTGGAAAAATCATAAGGTTCCGGCACGTAGCCTCGGGACCGTCTTATGAATGCCATATCCTCCCCCCGGAATCTAACCACAGAATCATCACAACGATTAATGATGCTACGATCATGCAGTAAGAAATAATCAGCCACACCCTCTAAATTCTTTATGATATCTTCATTCTCTATAAGCATGGGTTCACCCGGCATATTAGCGGAAGTCATGATATAAGCGGGTTCAACAGAATATTTAAAGATCATATGATGCAATGCCGAGTAGGGAAGCATCACCCCCAAATTATGAAGATCTGGAGAAACATAAGATGACAGATAATAATTAATATTTTTATTTAAAACCACTATTGGCCTGCTTCTTGACTTTAAAATCTTCTCTTCCACATTTGAAACATCTGCAAAAGTTTTAATGGTTTCTACACTGGGCGACATGCAGGCGAAGGGTTGATTAAGTCTTCCCAACTTTCCCCTGAGTTTTAACACCGTATCATTAGATGTAGTACTTGCCACAAGATGTGTGCCCCCAATACCCTTCATAGCTAGTATATTACCATCATCTAAGAGTTTCACAGCTTCACGTAAGGGATCATCTAAATCTAAAACTTTATCATGATATAAAAAGAGGGATGGACCACAAACTGGACAACAAGTGGCTTCAGCATGATAACGCCGATCATCAGGATTTTTATACTCAGCTAGACATTCAGGACAGAGTGAAAACTCTTCCATAGAAGTACGCTCCCGATCATAGGGAATGGATTTTATCACCGTGAAACGTGGACCACAATCAGTACAAGCCGTAAAAGGATATTCATATCTTCTATCAGATGGATTTAAAACTTCTTCCAAACAATTATCACAGGTAGCAAGATCAGGAGGTATCACTGAGGATCCAGAAAAGTTTGATGAACTTTCCAGAATTTTAAAATCATTAAACTCATTTTCATAGCCCGAAATTAGCCATTCAACCTTAAATGAGTTTATCTTAGATATGGGTGGTTTATTCACTTCTAAATTTTCAATAAAATCTTTTATGACCTTTTCATCACCTTCAACTATTATTTCAACAATGTTACCAAGATTTCGAACGTAACCATTAAGATTCATACTCTTAGCTATCCTGTAAACAGTAGGTCTGAAACCAACCCCTTGCACTATTCCCTGAACCAAAATTCTAGCTTTACTCAAATTCTTAGCACCTCAAAAAAACTTTCATAGTCACATTCCATTGAATCTTTTTACAATCAGACTTTATATTGAAAATATTTCAATGGAATTTTATGATAAACTTTCAGAAAATTTCATTTTGAACCGGTTTTAGCAATTTTCACAGAATTCAAACGTTTTTAAAAATGATTCTTAAATTTATCTTTCACATTCATAATTTATTGGAAGTTTATATAAAAGAACTAAAATAATATCGGTTATAATCAAATAAGATATTTTTTTTAATATTCGAATTTTAATATACATTATACTGACTGATATNNGATAAAAAATTAGTGATTAATTATGAAGGAAATTCTCCAAAAACTTATAGAAGGGGAAATACCCCTAGAAGAAGCTGAAAAAAAGCTTAAAACCATGCAAATTCGGGAGATAGAGGATTTTGCTAAATTAGACATGTGCAGAGATCTGAGAACTGGAATTCCAGAGGTTATTTTTGCAGAAGGAAAAGAAAATGATGATCTAGTGAAAATAATATTAGGATCTGCTGATAAAGGACGTTTAATGGTTACAAAACTTAATAATGATAAATATGATGCTATTAAAGAAGAATTAACCTTACTTGAAGGATTTAAAATAGATTATCATAAAAAAGCAAAGATATTGCTAGTTAAAAATCATGAAATTGAAAAGGAAGGTAAAATAGGTGTAATAACAGCGGGAACTTCGGATATTCCTGTTGCAGAAGAAGCGAGAATCACAGCCGAGGAGATGGGTTGTGAAGTTTTCAGTGCATATGACGTGGGTGTGGCAGGTATTCATCGACTTTTTTCACATGTAAGAATAATGATTGAAGAGGATGTTAAAGTATTGATAGTTGTTGCTGGAATGGAGGGAGCATTGCCTTCGGTAGTTGCAGGATTAGTGGATATACCAGTTATTGGAGTTCCCACATCTGTAGGATACGGTGTTGGTGAAGGAGGGTTTGCAGCACTTTTTGCAATGCTTCAATCATGTGCTCCAGGAATCGCAGTCGTTAATATAGATAATGGATTCGGTGCTGCAGTCTTCGCAACTAAAATAGCTAAACAACTTCAATGAAAAACCAATTCGATTTTTTTTTTAATCAAATTTATAATGTTTGCATTATTTTATGTATTCTTCTGCAATTTTTTTTGATTCATTATTAATAAAAATGAACAAAATTCGCCATTTATCTTCCACAATATGCAAACTTTCGTAACAATTTTTGACACCTTATCTAAAATAGGAACAGAGTCATTTGAGAGATAATCTTTATCAATAACTATGGTATATTCTGTACAATTATCATAACCTATCAGAATCTCTTTTAAACCATTCAAGTCCACAGGTAAAGTAGTTCTCTTTATAAGTGAATCAAAATATTTAACTGTGGCCAATAATGTTTCCATATTAAAGTTTCCATATTAAAAATAATTGCAGCGGGACCTTTATTTTGTGCCCTTAATTCTTTTAGAGTGCAACCTTGTTCACCTATAATTCTTTCCCTTTTTTTATTATATTCTTCAGTTGAAATTAATTTACTTTGTAATTCACTTTCTAAATTTGCAAGCTTCACATTTTGTATCAATATGTCTTCTAAGTAGATTTTATCTACTCTTTCGTGAGACAGTAAAATGATTTCATAGCTTGAATGAACATGAAATTTAGCTAAACTAAATTCAATGATTCTTTTAACCTCTTCTNNTCATATGTAATACTATAATTCATATGCATTGTTTAAAGGTTTTTATCATATAAACTAAATTTAAATATATCTTAATACCCATATTGCAATTTTTATTATTATTTCTTCCCATATGCTCTCTCGGCTAAATTTCAGTAATGATTACTGACTACAGGTAAACCCGGAGGGAGTAGTTATGATGGATTACAAATCGTATAAAAAAATGGATTGGGAGAGCATTGAGAAGCCCTCATCAAATGAGCTTGTTATAATACCAAAAAAACACTTTCTAGACTGGTATAAATTTACTAAGAAACAGGTAGAGGATATTGAAATGAATAGAAAGGAATCTGGACTTGATTTTATGGAGTGCCCTAATTGTAGAAATGTGATGGAGGATTACACTCTTAAAGGTGAGTTATGGCATTTCTGCTCTAAATGTGACTTGACATTCTCCCAGAAGCAGCGTGATTANNTTATGAGAGTTGCAAGTAGCAAATAAGAATTTAGTTATTATAGAAATTGAGTTGGAATGTTATGTTATGGACATAACATAATCTTAAATTCCATTTGTGAATTAATGATAAGAAGGAATGTGGAAATGAGAGTGAGTGAAGCATTGCCCAATGGAAGGATTGCAGAATTATATAACCCCGGATTATTCCAAGAGCATGAAGAAGTTATTATATTCGAAAGGGAAGAGTTTAATAGAGCATATAGTTCTATCAGGGAGCAAATTGAATACATTAATAAAATAGCTGTTTATTTGGACAAGGGGGAAGACTGGAAGCTACTCGGTTATTGGCCCAAAATTTATGAGCGAATATACCTTTTAGACTTAAATATGGATTTAATATTCCAAGAAAAACCCACACAATGCTATCTTGATACATACCTTTATGATACAATTAGAAGTTCAAAGAAAGAGGTTACAGAATCTAAGAGAAAAGTACCAGTACAATTAAGCTTCCAATTTGAATTTATTTATCGTATGTTGATTGTATGTGTGTGTATTGTCCTTATGGATAAAAAAAATAAAAAAGAGATATAATAAGAAATAGTTTATTTCTTAATAATGTAAATGGACACTATTAGCATCCAAAGCAGTACGGTGCCTATGAATATTCTCTCAATTAAACCAAATAAGGGGCTAGTTAGGAGTACGAAACTTAGTACCAAACTTATAACTGAAAATATGCTTAATGGTAGTAAATATTTTATGATATCCAGGAATTGATTATCTGATCTCATGCCGAGTGAAAGTATAAGGATGCCTAAACCACCACCAATGAAAGCTAATAATGCTGTTATAAGATGAATAGTTCCATGTACCGTGACATGAGTAGGAAGGTCTGCAGGGAAGAATGCGAGAATAATCGCACCAAAACTCCAAACCCCTAATAATATTAAACCAATACTATAACTTGATTTTCTAGTTTTAAATGTGAATATCAAACCTAAAATGAATGATAATGAAAGAAAACCCCTAACTAAAAAATTGACCATCATAATATAACCATAAGGCCCCACAGCCAGAAAACTTTCAGCCTGAGTAATAGGATTATAATAAGGTGGCAACGATTGTACAATCACATCTAAAACAATGTAGATTATAATTCCAATTATAGTTGCAATAAAAAAATTAGCAGGATTAAAACGACTCATAAAAAAAAGTATTATCTAATCTAATATATAAGCATTTCTAAAAATTTCCTAACAACATAACCGAAATAAAGTGTAAAAAATTAATTTTTAACTATAATTAATCATTTTATTTATTAAAACCCCTAATAACGCTCCAATCGCTCCAATTACCAAATTTTTAATAATGAAACCTAATGCAAATCCTGGAGAATGTGCAATGCTACTCGTATATCCATAATTATCAAAGTATAATAAAAGAAGAATACTACTTATAATTCCAACAATACTGGCATTTAAAATACTCTGCTTATATTCTATACCTGAGAATATTCCTACAATTAAACCAGCCACTAATATTAACAATAGATATAATATAGTTGAAGAATTGTTCCATTTGAAGCAATAATTACTATTAAAACTTCGGTTGTGGGAGTAATTCTATATGGATAACAAATCAAATAAGAGTGTAATTTTTAACGATAACATTTTTTTTTATTGTGTTTAATTTCTTATTCCAACTAATCTAAAAAAATAAAATAACTCACTCTTTGTTGAATGGATTCCAAAACAGCACGCCATATTTTTCATGTATGCTTATTTTTATTTCTGCGTTTTTATGCACGATTTTCATATTTAAAACTAGTATTACATTATATATAAATATTATTATTCATGAGAGTTAACACAGTTATGAGTTTTTTGGAAAAACAAAAAAAGGAAGAGCTAGAGGACGAACTAAGCAATTATAATGGCTTCCGAAAGTAAGCAAGCGATTATACGACCTCTAAATTTAAACACCTGCTCAAATTTAGCGAATGTTTCCTAATTGGCTTTAACGTTTACTCTCATGGTTGCTNNATGAGTAGAAATAAAGATTCGATATACAATGATATTGTAATCAGGCCATTTGTTTTAGAGGATGTGGATTTTGTAATATCTGGTCAATTGAATTTATATGAAGTAGAACATGGCTTTACCTCTGAAATATGGAAATCATATTTAGTGAATGGAGTAAATGATCTTCTAAATCAATTTGATAATGAAAAAGATTGTATTTATATTCTTGAATATGATGGAATTCCGTCTGGATGTGCAGCTATAACGCATTTAGATGAGGTATCAGCGAAATTCAGATTTTTCTTTGTGGATTCCGAATTGAGAGGATTNNGCAAAGAAAAAGAATATAAACATATACATTTATGGACGTTCAGCACACTAAGGGCAGCGAGACATTTGTATAAAAGCAAAGGGTTTAAAATAACACAAACACATAAAAATAATGAGTGGGGAACGCCTGTATTAGAGGAACTCTGGGAAATTGAATTATAAATGTTATACATGCAGCAATTTATACATGAAGTTACAATAAATGTCAATGGTATTTGCCCATACAGCTATAAAAATTAATAAAAAATTGTAGAGAATTTCTATAAACCATTTNNGTGGAAGAGCTTGGTGATAAGTTGGCTGAGATTGATCCTCTTATTGATTGGGAAGTATTTAGGCCAATAATTAGAGAAATGTATGATAATCATACAGAACGTGGCGGTAGACCTAATAATGATGAAATAGTCATGATGAAGATGTTAGTTTTACAATCGTGGTATGGTTTATCGGATCCTGAGCTTGAAAGACAAGCTAATGATCGTATTTCCTTTCACAAGTTTTTAGGATTTCCTGAAAGAATCCCAGACCGTTCCACGGTCTGGGCTTTCCGAGAGCGTCTAATCGATACAGGTAAAGACGAAAGAATATGGGAAGAACTACAAAGACAGATAAACGCCAAAGGATTAAAGATTAAAGAAGGCGTNNGATCCAGGCCATAAAAAAGTAGATGAACCACGAGGACCTGAAGCCAAAACCAGAAGAAACAAAGAAGGCGAATGGACCAAAAAAGGTGGAAAATCCCATTTTGGCTACAAATTACACAGCAAAATCGACATAGACCATGGATTAATTAGAGAGATAGAAACTACTCCTGCATCAGTTCATGATACACAAATTGACCTCTCTAAACCGGGAGAAGTAGTATATCGAGATCGTGGATACTTCGGAGCATCATGTAAAGGCCACAACGCAACAATGAACCGCGCAACACGCGGCCACCCACTAAATAAAAAAGAAAAACACCGAAACAAACGCATAACACGCAAAAGAGCACCCTGAGAACGACCATATGCCGTAATCAAAAACATATTCCA
>PMNN01000147.1 GCA_003161815.1 Methanobacterium sp.
ACCTCGCAAGACGAACAACTGAACAAAAATACCAAAAAGAGAGGCAACAGCACGAAAAAAACTAAAAATATATAAAAACAGTCATAACATTAAAAAGTTATTTAATTGAATGTTTATATGACTTTAATTATTCCAATACACGATTTTTCACTTTATTGTTAATACCTCATTCTTCCATTATTCTTTTAGCATCAGTGATGATAATATCCCATTCTCTATTGTTTATACCTTCAGGAATTTCTGTTAACCCTAATAATTGATTAATTAAGTGTATTCCTCTTCCAGTCAAAATTTCATTAATAGCTGGATTCATTCCTTCAAGAAATGTGATCGAATTAGTTGAAATTGAATTAATAATCCTACGTGAATCAGTCCTCCAATCTTGAATTTGTGTTACTTCAAAGCCTTCAATATTGAGATTTTCCTCTTTCAAATTTGCAAGTATCCCTAAATCCTCTATTCCCTTAGTATGTAGTTCCTTGGCTACATCTTCAGTTATTCCGTCAACTTCCATTAAAGAACGCCAATCACTGTCATCAGCACAATTAAATGTGATTAACAATGTACAGATCCCAAATGACCCCGCTATTAGAATCCAGGCAATATTCTTCTTTTTATTTTTTAAAAATCGTAAGATTTTACGAATTACGTTTAATGCAAATGGAATTTTCTTTTAATTTCTTCAAAGTATTTTTTATTCCCCTTCATTGAGACTTTAAATTCCTGTTTAACAAATCCATTTTCTTCCAATGTGATTACAATAATCTTTTTAATTTTGTAAATATCACTTTCATAAATAGACACATATCCATCGGTATAATTAGTATTTGGATAAAGTTCATCGATGTGCATTGGTTTTTTTGGAAAAATGAACTCAAAAACATATCTTTTAGGAGGAATATCTCTTAAATCAAAGCCTTCTATTTTTTCAAAGGATGATGAAAACCCACCAGAGGACGGTTCTACATCAATTTCCTCATCTGACGCAATTAAAACTAAGCAATTAACCTTTTTTGCAGTTTTATTTCCTTCATTTTTGTAAGTAATTTGATAGTTAGGACAAGTACTATTTACAATTTCACGACTGTTATGTACTACTCTTCTATTTGGCTCATCCATCTCTTTAAAATTCATAAAAACCTTAGGATAGCTCTTCTGTTTTCTTAAAAAATAATAACGTTCTACAATTATTCCGCCAATTAAAGTTATTACAGCAGGTATTAATTGATCGAAATAAAACGCAATAATGAAAAACGCTATAACAGTAATTGCCAACACAATATAGGACCAAAAATAACCGGAATCTAACTTCTGCTTGACCCTGCTTAAATCTACCATAATATTACTTCAAACATATCTTTAATAATTTTTTACATTTTTTAGAATCAATTAGTTTGAGGTATCAAATCAGCGATTTCATGATATGCATATAAATAGTGCCCTATGTCTCTATTTAACTCTTGATGGTTTTTTAAATAGTTAAGTGAATCATCATACGTGGTTGATATCTTATCATGGCTATTGATGATTAGGAAAGTAGGGTCTTTTTTTTTAATATACTTTTTTTCATAAAACATGAGAATCAAAAAAAAATTATTTTTTTGTCAAATTTATGTAATTGTATTATGAATCCGAATTAATTTTTTAATCAAGTCATTTAAATCATCTTTTGAATCGTCTAATTCGATTTGAGTCCTCCCGTAATTTAATTCTAAGGTATGACTATGTGAATTACCTTGAACTCTAAACTCATTAATTTTATTGATTAAATTTTGATCTAGGCTTGTTGTTGAAAAGTCTGGTAAATTATTTTCTAAATTTTCTAATAATTTACTAAAGTTCTGAAAACGACCTTCTGCAGGGTTATAAAATAAGGCCACATTAGGCATACCATATTTCTTTCTAAGAATATCTATAACAAGATTTTCAAGAATTTTTCTAATTAATGAGGGGATTACAGGAAATAATTCCAAAGAATACGATTCATTAATTAAATTTATTAAATCTAAATAGTAATTATCGTAAACTAATTCTATATCTAAAAATTTGACCTTGATGAAAGATTTGAGTTCAATCGAATCATCTATTTTTTCGAGTATAGTATTTATTTTCGCATCGGTCTTTAAGTATAAAGATGCTATATACTCTCTTCTTTCATCATATCTACGAAATCTTCCTTTTACAGTCATATAAAATTCGTTTAGAGAAGTATGTGGATTATAATTAATTAATGTAACTCCTTCATCTTCTAAAGTTTCAATATCCTTTGCTATCGAGGAATAAAGTTCGTTATAATCATCTTCTAATTCAGGTACACCAGATTCATATGTAGCTGCTCTTTCCATAACGTCTCTTATTGCAGAAAATTTTTCTCTTAATTCTATTAGAATTTTTACTCTAACATCCATTAAATCTCCCCCGCACATCCCTGTCCTGGAATAACAATAGTTTCCTTTTCTCTTCCAATTCTAAATAACGCTCTCTAAGATGTAATGTCCATAGCATCGATATTATCTATCTTTAAATCGCCAAGATCTTTCGCCAAAGCCACATTTATTAAGCATCTTTAAAATTTCAGTTTTATTTTTTTTATCTTTTTTAATGACAAAATTCATTTCTTTAATAGAATCTCTAACGTGCTTTCTTAAAATACTTATATTTTCAACCATCTGGTCAGAATTAAGAGTTTTACGCTTTTCACTGCTTTTTTCACATTCTTTAGGCTCCCCAGTATGTACAATTGATGAACGAATATCATACAAACATCTAAGCTCTTTNNATAAATCTTTTCAGATTCCCCTTTATCTTTTCCTAAGAGTACAGCGCCATTTCTTGAAAGCCTGTATTTTAATTCAGCATTACCCGATTTTAAAAGGACTTCTAAGGCATTCATAAGAGTTAAGAATTGCAGATTTACATTTTTAACTTCATAAGATAATTCATAATTCTCTAAAGCCAAATTTAAAGACTTTTCATTAATACTCAAATCAAAATCATTTAGAAAATTCTGTAAATCATCTATTTTGGAAGTTTCTAAAGAATAATTATTACTTAATATGGTTATATCATGTATTGTTAGTGTGGAAAAGAGGGTTGGTCTATTGTTTTCTTTGACGTAATTAAAATTAATAGGCATTTGTATATTCCCTTCTTTAAAAAGCCTCATTAATTTCAGTAAATCTCTCAAATAATTTTGAACTTTAAAATAGTTAGAATCCAAGGTAGCTCTGCTGTCAAAAGTTTTATAGAAATAATAGATATCACGGTTTTTATCTACACATTGATACATCCATAATAACTCGAATGACAGCTCTATGTTATTTCTAGAAATTTTGAGGCAATCATCAAGTGATTTATGTTTAATCTTTACTCCAAATTTTAAAATATCATTTAATTCCAAAATAGATTCATTAACATTAGCTAAAATCCAAACGCAATTATATTCCTCATTTTCTATTTTAGAAATTTAAATCACATCACTAAATTTTGTATTGGTGTTCTATTCTTTTAATGGGTTGATATTAAAGTTGCCATTTAATTTTTAATTATATTTTAGGCAATAAATGCAAGTATCAGTAAAAAATATTATATTCAAGCTTAACTGATATAAAATTGGTATTTATCTCAAACGGTTAGAGATGATAAAATGTTACCTGATTTTCCAAAGATTAAAAACAAATTGAATCATGGAACCTATCGTTATATGATGGAAATATTCCATAAAACTCCTTTGTTATCTTCAATGAAAAAACAAATACATTTTGAAGGAGACGGATTTTCGATTCAAGATGAGGATGATGCAAAAAAATCAAAATATAAAGAATTTTCGAGTAGTTTCGAAATAAGTGATGATGATTTATTGAATAAAGGCCTCATTGCATACGTAGGGGGTATTTTGGGTGCAATTGAAGAAATGGACAAACAAGGTGAAAAGCTTGTCATTGAAAGAATAGGGGAGGCAACGCAGAAGAGTGGAAATATAATTAAACATAATGGTAAATTAACACCGGATGACATTTTGAAAATGTATGAGATGGCTTCGATTTCATTTGATGAGAATGGTGATCATGGTTATGTTTTTTTTGGTGGAGATGATTGTAAGGAGGCAATAGAAGAATTAAACAGTAATTCGGAATACATTGAGAAATACGAAAAAATTATTGAAAAAAAGAGACAAGAGTGGAATGATAGCGAGGATAATCGAAAATTGGTTGATTAGTACTAATGAAATCTTCATTAGAACTGCATTTTGTCAATTACTATTGAATGAAGGCCATAATGTTAAAAACATTCATGGTTCTCTTGAACATGGTAAAGATATTATTAGTATTGATTCCGATGGTGATTACCATGCATATCAATTAAAGAAAGGTGATATAGATACGAATGCATGGAGAAAAATTAAAACACAAATTGATGAATTAGTGGAATATCCAATAGATTATGTTGGCTTCGATTCAGGAAAAAGCCATACCCCTTATTTAGTTATAAGTGGAAATATAAATGCTATTGCCAATAACAGCATTAGACTTTATAATGAATCAAAATTAAGAAATAATCATCCTGCATTAGAAATTATAGATAAAAATGAGTTATTAGAGAGATTTACTGAGTCTCAAGTTAAATTTATTCCAAAAGAATTCGACGATTTTTATACATTTTTGGACTTGTTGACGATTGATGGAAGTAATTTCTTACCTAAGGAGCAGTTCTTGGGATTTTTGGACAATCTTATTTTTAATGAAATTCCTGATTATTTTAATGATAAGCTTAACGCTATTTCCAGTAGCTTAATACTTGTTAGCTATTTATTAGAACGTTTTCAGCAATCCAAGAACTATTACGCTCTTTTTGAAGCTTGGATTATATTGGCAGGCTGTATCATAAGATTTGGTAAAAAAGCAAATCTAAGTAATGAAAATTTCAAAAGTTCGATAGAATTAGTCACGGCAAATGTAATTGACACATTGAGACTATTAAAAGAAGAGATTCTTACAAAAAAATCTTTTTTTGAGGGAAATGGTGCATTTGATAGTGCCAAAACATATGGTGCTAGAGTTGTTATGGTACTTGGAACTTTAGCATGCTTAGAATTATATTTTCATCAAACGAATGAAAATTATGAAATAGATAATGAATTTTTAGAATTAATAAAAGATAAAATAGATTATGCCCTTTTTTGGGGCGAATCAGCTTTTCCCTATTATTTTTATTTAATTAAATATCTTGAATTTAATAATGATGATGAGATTTCTAACCGGTTATTAGAAAAACTGTTTTTGGATATCCTTGAAAAAAGTAATGCTGATAGTAAGAAGACTTTGCCTAGCGTGTACTATGATGTTAATATTGTCATTGAAGGCCTTATAAGAGAAGATATAGAACTAGACATTAGAAATCAATCTTTGAGTCATTTAATTGATAATTTACAATTTGACTTTAAAAAACCGAGGTTAATACGTACTGGAATAAAGTTAGAAGACTATGGTTTAAGGAGTTACCTATCTGGAAGTCAGATTCCCCTTAAAATAAAAGACAGATATGAAATCAATAATTATGTTTTTTCTGAATCATTAGAAAGAACATATTCGATGGACTCAAAGTTAACTATTGCCATGGAAAAAATTCTAGAATATTCTAATTTAGGAAAAGTGGACTATGATCTCTTTTCAGGTAGTTCATACATACTTGAAATAGTTGTTTTAATGTTAACTAGAAGAGGAAAGAGGCAAATATTAGCAGAAAATTGGCGTAAAATATCACACATTCTATACAACAAATTCATATTAGAGGATATTGAAGATACTTTTACGTGGTATACAAGAAATGGCCATAATATAAGTGTTAATCCTCAGGAAAGACAAAGTTGGAAAGAATTGGTAGATAAAGCTAATCTAGAGGAAGATTCATCACAATTATATCCTGAATTCATGGATATATTACAATTTTACATTTTAGCTGTTCCACATAGGATTAATAATGATATAATTGGATTATTAGACACAAAATTAACCGCTGGCTAGAATAGTTATTCTCTTAGCACTCATCATTTTTGCCTATGGTCCTTTTAAGAGATTGGTTAAGCCTTCAATGAATAGGAGAAACCCAGCACCGGACAGACTGCCTGCTGCGAGGGTTGCTCNNAGTATTTAAGAATTAAACTATTTGTCTCTTTTATAATCGAAATTCTATCAAAAATTGTGCCTTCTTTTGCTTTAATCTCTTAATCCTTTAAACACTTTTTTTAATATTATTCCATTACTTCCAAATTATTCATATACTTTCATGGGGATTATATTTAAAGGATTGGAAAAGTATATAAATAAGTTCATACAATGTATATACATTGGAAGGGATAAAAATGAAATTTCGAGAAATGAAAATACAAAACAAAAATGCAGAAATAAAAATTAGCATTAAAAAANNAAGAAAAGATAACGTGGAATTCTGGAACCCATACAACAGAGAATGGGTAAACAAACCCCGCGACGTTATCAGCTGCCATGGTTACATGGATGAGGATAAAATAGATGCACTAAAAGAAATCATTTATTTCCTCGAAACCCAGAATAAATTATGGAAAATATAAATTTTTATTATTTTTTCTTATTTTTTTGGAGTTATTTTAAATGAAAGAAATCGAAATAAATCAAACAGAAAAAATAAAAGGCTACGGAAGCATAGAAAAAACAGTTAAACCACAAGGTAACGGCGCAATGATACTCGTACCCAAATCATGGACTGGTAAAAGAGTAAAAGTAATCTTAATAGAACCACTGTAACATTGAAAATTTAAATTTTATTTATCCAAATGACTAATTCCACGATAATATCTAAAAATTTGATCAAAA
>PMNN01000078.1 GCA_003161815.1 Methanobacterium sp.
CCTAAACATGGTCCACAACCAGGATTGCATATTATGGCCTCAGAATCAAGGAATACATCTATCAATCCTAATTTAAGTGCGTCTTGGTATATCTCTTTTGATGCAGGTAATATTATAAGCCTCACATTTTCATGTACATGTCTTCCATTAAGAACTTGTGCTGCAAGTTTTAAATCTCCTAAACGACCATTAGTACAGGATCCAATGAAAGCTTGGTCGATGTCTACACCTTCCACTTCAGAGACCGGATAAACATTATCCACATTGTGGGGACATGCAATTTGGGGTTCTAATTCATTAACTACGAAATAATAATTCTTTTCATAATTTGAATCTTTATCAGAATTTAATATTTCAAATGGTGAGACGTTACGTTCCTTTAAATAATTTAAGGTGGCTTGGTTAGGTTCCATTATCCCATTTTTAGCACCACTTTCTACAGCCATATTACACATAGTCATCCTGCCAGAGACATCCATATTTTCGATGGTTTCTCCTTTAAATTCTAATGCTTTATAAGTAGCGCCGAAAGAACCTATATTACTAATAATATTTAGGATGAGGTCTTTTGGTGTTACATAATCTTTTAAAAGGCCATTTACGTTTATTTCATAAGTTTCAGGTATCATAAACCATGTTTTGCCGGTTGCAAAAACCATCGCCATATCTGTAGCTCCCATGCCTGTGGCAAAAGCGCCGAATGCACCGTAAGTGCAGGTATGGGAATCAGCACCCACCACTACCGAGCCGGGTTTAATTAAACCCTTCTCAGGAAGCACTTGATGACATATGCCTTCACCATGGGTGAATAATTTTTTTATTCCCTGTGCCTTGGCAAATTCTCTGGTTATCTTCTGGAATTCAGCAGATCCAATATTATTAGCGGGAATATTATGATCAAAGACTATAGCGATCTTTTCAGGATCCCAAACCTTATCCGCAATCTTCTGGAAAGTGTTTATAGTGGGTGGAGAAGTTCCATCGTGACTCATAGCTAAATCCACCTGACTTTCAATGATCTCACCCGGATGAACCTCTCGGCTTCCAGAAGATTTAGCCAGAATTTTCTCGGTAATATTCATACAGTCATCCCTCAAAAAAATAATAAGTTATAATATTAGTTTAAAATCTAATTTTTATTAATTCCATTAAATTTTTTTACAAATCAACTGGACCACGCACTGACATCACTATCTTATTGAAAAGATCATCATTAATGTATTTACCCTTCTCCCTTTGATTTTTAACCTTTTCCACTATTTTACATAACTCATCTCTGGTTACTTCAATACCATACTCATCAAGCTTGGCTTTAACAGCCCGGCAACCTGAATGCTTTCCAAGAACTATTCTCCTTTGATGTCCTATTAACTCTGGAAGGAATGGTTCATATGTTAAAGGTTCCTCTAAAACAGCATCTACATGTATTCCTGATTCATGTCTGAAGACATTTCTACCTACAATGGGTTTAGTTTCCGGAATTCTCAATGAAGTTAACTCTTCAACTAATTTGGAGAGCTCATAGAAAATTTTGATGTTGAAATCTAGATCAACGTCATAAATTATTTTAAGAGCCATAACCACTTCCTCCAGTGAAGTGTTACCTGCACGCTCACCTATTCCATTTACAGTGGTTGATAAAGCATTAGCCCCGGCTAAAAGTCCGGAAATAGAATTTGACAAAGCCATCCCAAAGTCATTATGACAATGTAATGCTATATCCGTATCCAACGTAGATCGTAGCTCACTTACTAAATAATTCATTCCTTGAGGACTTATAGCTCCAACCGTATCAGCTATATGTACCCTATCCACCCCATAACTCTCTGCTTTCTTGTATATCTTCTTTAAAAAGTTTAAATCCGTTCGTGTAGCATCTTCAGCTGAGAAAGCTACAAATAATCCATGATCCTTAGCGTGTTCAATGGATTTCATGCATACATTCAGAATTTCTTCCTGACTCATCTTCATTTTATGATCAAGATGAATTTTCGAAGTACCCATAAAAGTGATTATACCATCAACATCACAGTCAATAGCAGTGTCTATATCTTCCTTCTTGGCACGGGACAGTACAAGTATATCCGCATTTAAATCCTCTTTTACAATAGCTTTAATGGATCTTTTCTCTTCCTTGGAAACTACCGGAAACCCCGCCTCTATCTGATGAACTCCTAGTTCATCCAATTTCTTGGCAATCATCAATTTTTCAGGAGTCCTTAAACATACCCCGGGGGTTTGCTCACCATCTCTTAAAGTAGTATCATAAATCGTAATTTTATCAGGAAACTTTAAATCTACTAATTTGTTAAATGGGCTTACATAATAATCCAAGTTAATTCCACCTTCATTTAGTTCTACTCTATCCATTTAATATTTCATTTTATTTATAATAAATAACAATCATTATAGGGATTTAAATCTTTAAACACTATGGGGTGATGATTCCAGAAGCTCTAGATAGGATTTTCTCTCAAATCCCTCTGTTATATCTAACTTCTGATATAAGCTGAATATTTCATTCCGTGAATCTTGATAATCTTCTCCTTCCTTAAGATCCTTCTCTATCTCCACAAAATTTCCTAATCCATAAACCGTGTCAAGGGTTATTATATATTCATCAATAATATAAAAAATTCTATCTTTTTGCACCGGTTTAACAGGCTTAAATCCAAGTTTTTCAAGGATTAATTTAGTGTTCTCCATATTTTCTATATTAACCTCGATTTCTTCACGAGTTTTACTTAATTCATCCAGTTTAGCTCCTTTATAAGTAAGAATTTTTTTTATTCCATCTTTACTTGTTGTTTTTCTAATTCTTAATGCTTCATCTGTCTGAGTAAAGTCGCGGTGAGGTGCATTAAAGTAAATATCCTCTTGATATTCTTTTTTCACTTCTCGAGCACCTATAATGGATAGTTTATCCTTAATTTCTTTAAAATCAGTTACATGAGCTTTAACTTCAACTTCTAACATAAAAAAACGTCCTTATTAATATTAATTATTAAGAATCAATTATATTTCAGGGAGTTATTATTTTTATCGCACTTTACTTTGGATTTGGTTGTTAATGTAGATTCTAGAATCTTCAATTTGAGTTAAATAATTCTCAACCATGGTTTCAATGATTTCATAGGCGGCGATGTTATTTTTTCTCTCCTTTTTTAGAGACTTCTTCTTCTTGAAGATTTTTTCATCTGACATTTTNNTTGCCGAAAAATCCTTTTTTATCGGCTAGTTCATTGATATTCTGTATTTTCTTGATATAATCCATTCTCATTATTCTAATATCTATCCGGAGGTTGTGCCTGATTTTTTTAAGTACTTTTCCCATATCATTTATTGTGCGTAAAGTTCGCATACTATTCTCTAGAGATGATACGTTTATCTCCATATCTTCAATACCCATATTATATATCCGCTGCCGGTACATTTTAGGGCTCATAAAATCCTCTCCTCACCCTTAAATTTAGAAGATTATTTTTCCTTAAAGAGATTCTCTGTAAAATATATATTTAATATTAATAATATAGTGATATAATTGTTAAATAA
>PMNN01000185.1 GCA_003161815.1 Methanobacterium sp.
ATTATCGGTGTTACGGGCAGCAGCAGTTACAGATCCAGTTGCACTACCTATATTATTTGTTTGATCTCCAGTACTTGAGAATGAACGATATCCGAATGGACCGCTTACATCAACTGCCCAACTACCGGAATAATTTACAACAATATTAACATCATTAGAAGCTGAAGCGTTTGAACTGGATGTATTAGAACTCTGCGTGTTATTACTGGAATTAGTATTATTTGATGTACATCCAGATACCGCTACAACAAAACAAACAACTAAAACTAATAAACCTATTTGAAGTTTTTTCACTTTACCCCCTTCCCTAAAATTTTTTATCCCGAATTTCTATTAAATAACACTACCCAAATGGGTTTTACTAATTATTTTTTTTGGGAATGATTCTTTTTTAATTCGTATAAAAGATGGTACCCGCAACCCCATGGATAGGTTGAATTGAATATAATTCTATATGTAGTTAATTATCACAATCATATAAAAATTTTTTGGGTTGAATGTGGCGTTTTTTATATTAACAATTTTAAAAAGAAGATAATAAGTCAATTTATAATTGATCAAAACGCCACTATTAGATATCTTCGGATTACATCAGTCCATGAAGGCATATTTAATATTCCTCATCACTGATTTTTTTACTTCGTTATTCTTCTATTTTTAATATATAATTTAAAAGGATAACTCAATTAATTTAAATAATTGAGATTATATAAAATTATAGTAGTAAATCAACACGTTTGAGATTTTAATCTTATTATGGTAGCGCATATTTTAAAGCAAGGATCCATGCAGACCAATATGTCGTGATAGATTTTTTACAACCATTTTATTATTAAAAAAAACTGCTTTAAGACCGTATTTAAACTGCTTTAAATGAATAATTTAAGAAATTAAAAAATCATTTTTTAATAGAACAATTTTAATGAAGGTAAAAATGATTTCTTATAAAAATGAACCGTTAATATCCTTTAAAACTGCTGTGATATTAGCATTTATTATGGTAATTAGTTTTGCAGTTATTTCAATATTGTTGAGAAATGAATCCACCATAAGGTTGATTTTCAGTGATCTGGCAAGTCCAATTATAGAGTTATTAGTTATTATAAGCTTGTTTTACGCGGCAAAGCGATCTGCTGCTCGGGGGCGGCGTGAGTATATTGGGTGGATGCTAATGACTGTGGCATTTTTATTTTATTTCTTCGGAGATATAACATGGGGAATTTTGGAGATAGGGTTACATCAAACCCCTTTCCCTTCAGTAGCTGACTTTTTTTACTTATCTTTTTATCCTCTTTTTGCTCTGGGTATTTATTACTTACCAAGAATTCCCTTTAATCGTAGCGAAGAATTTAAATTAGTTTTAGACGTTGGAATTGTACTTATAACAGTGGGTCTCATTTTCTGGACATTTTTGATTATCCCCACCATTTCAAAGCAAGAAAACTTTTTAGCCAGTATTATATCTGTAATCTATATACTAGGGGATTTTGTTTTACTTTTTGTACTACTGAGACTACTTTACAGTAAGTTTGAAGAGGTTTATTATGGCCCGGTGATACTCTTGGGTATGGGTGTAATTGCCCTAATTGTAACTGATAGTATTTACTCGTTCCAAGCCGTGCACGGCACTTATACGTCGGGTGGCTTGTTGGATACTGGTTGGATAATAAGTTTTGCATTGATAGGATTAGCTGCTTTTCTACAAACTTTTAACAAACATTTCGAACCATTTAGATGGTTTAAAATTCGAGTTTGGCTAAGGAGATCCACTTTGAATTCTTATTTGCCTCTAATTTGGGTGCTAGTTGCATTTATTTTACTTGCTTGGGCTAATGAAAATCTACCCATTCAAAATTTAGAGCATATAGAATTTGGAGTGGGATTCATCATTTTCCTTGTACTCATCC
The DNA here is from genome assembly GCA_003161815.1 of Methanobacterium sp. Taxonomy (GTDB): domain Archaea; phylum Methanobacteriota; class Methanobacteria; order Methanobacteriales; family Methanobacteriaceae; genus Methanobacterium_A. The sequence goes on from PMNN01000185.1 coordinate 1,908, forward strand.
GTCAAATTGTAACATTAAACGAGAATAAAAATCTTTATTTAGAAGCAGAAAAGGAGATTAAAAATCGTGAAAAGGCAGAAACGGCACTTACAGAAAGTGAGAGGAATTATCGTGAATTGGTGGATAATTCAATGGTTGCAGTTTATAAAACCGACTTAAAGGGTAACATACTTTTTGCGAATAATGCAATGGCCAAGATCTTTAATTTTGATAGTGTTGAGCATTTAAATGCGAAAAACGCCGCCCAATTATATAAAAATCCTTCAGATCGGAATAAGGTCATTGAAAAACTTAAAACGGTAGGTAGTTTCAGTCAATATGAACTTGAATTGTTATCCAACACCGGTGAGACAATAAACATACTTCTTAGTGCAAACTTGATAGGTAATAGCATATCTGGTATGATGATGGATATCAGCGACCGTAAAAAGGCAGAAGTTTCGCTTAAAAAATCATTAAAGGAGAAAGATATGCTCTTGAAAGAGGTTCATCATAGGGTTAAGAATAACATGCAGATAATTTCTAGTTTATTGAATCTTCAGGAGGCTAATGTAGAGGGAGAAGAAGCAAGTAATGTTTTACAGGAGAGTCAAAATCGGGTGCTATCCATGGCCATGATCCATGAAATGCTTTATCAATCTAAAGATCTGAACCACATTAACTTTTCCAATTACATAAGAAAACTGGCTTCTAATTTATTTCACACATATGGTGTAAAAAATATCTCCTCATCAATTAATGTGGAGGAAGTTTTTTTGAATGTTGAAACCTCAGTTCCACTGGGCTTGATAATAAGTGAATTAGTCTCTAACAGCATAAAATATGCATTCCCTAATCAAAAAACAGGTAAAATATTCATAAGCCTACACTCCTGTGATGATAAATACAAACTCACTATCAGTGATAATGGCGTCGGTTTCCCAAGAGATCTCGATTTTAAAAATATAGAATCGTCACTAGGCCTTAAATTAGTAAATTCACTTGTAAAACAACTTGATGGTTCAATTGAGCTTGATAAAAGTCAGGGCACCAAATTCACTATCAAATTTAAAGAATTAAAATATAAAAAAAGAATATAAAAGTTTATTTGAATGAATCTGATAATGTATATTAAATTATAATCTTATGGAGCAATACCTACATTTCAGTCATCTGATTAACGTACAACTCATATCATACATTAAACAATTGAGAGCCTCTGATTACTCCTATTCTAATTAATAAAGTCTTCGTCTGAGCGTTATTGATTTAAATTTCAAACTATATTTGATTGTGAATTTTTTTGATATAATTTTGGAATTTATTTTTAAATCATATGGTTTAATCAAATTTGAGTATTAATTCTATTTCACTATTATTTTCAGGTCTTATACTCTCATTTGTAGATCCTAATTTAGTGCGAATATCATTAATAAGTTTATCCGGGATTGATTTTTCTTTAAGGGGTTTTATACCAATCGCTACAGCTGATTCAGTGGGATGCAAATTTATAAGATAAATGTTTAGTTCATTATTATACTCTATATTTAACTCCTTAAGAGATTGTGTAATCTTTTTCTTAATATCATTGTATTTCCGACTCTCTTCGGATCGTAATCTTTTTAATTCATTTAAATCGTCTTTAAGCAAATAATACACCTCCTCTTAGTAATAAATAAATTATTACATAAATTTATACGAAATTTTACTTTATCATGGTTATTCAAATATTTACTTTATTAAATCATTCAATTTAAAATTAGATTACAGGATTATTTTAATTGAATGATTGTAATTTATTTTAGAATTCATATTTTTTTTAGAGTATTTAAAAAAAATGATTTCATATGTTTTTGAATTTTATGCTCAAAAAATATTATTCAACTGAGACATGCACTTCAAGTGTAAAAATGTGCATTAAAAGTGAATAATTTTAAAAATTCTTTTTTATTCAAATTTTTTTAATATTAATATTAGGTAATTTATTAATAAGGAAATTATATACATTACCGTGTACAATAATGTATTAGGGCGAATTAAGGTGAAATAAATAATTTTTTTAGTAAAACTAAAATAAATTTGCCCTAAACAAAAAATGGTGATAGGTGATAAAAAATGGTTTTCGGAAGAGAAAAACATGAAATGATGATGAGTAAACATGACATGATGATGGATTGGTTAGTAGAAATGATGACCGAAGATGAAAAAAAGATGATGGCCGTCAAAAAAATGGATATGAAAGTAATGGCATTAGAACAGAAACTTGAATACACTAAATGGCTTCGTGACTGGTTAAAAGGCAAAATGTAAGTAGTAAAATAAAAAAAATCTGCTAATAAAAAAAATTAATATTTTTATTAGCCCATTTTCAACTTTTTTTAAAGATGCAGTATTTGATGCATAAATATTGATGACTTAATATATTAAAAGAGAATTATTTTGAATTTAAACCATTTTTAGAAGTTTTTTTTTAATATTGTAGTATTAAATTAATTACCTTTTTATATCATGGATATTTTATTTTGGTAAGCTTTTAATTCACAACAAGCCCTGAAACTCGTCTTAACAATTGTTTCTTGTATCATAACTACATTTATGTATGTATAATTGATAAATATAAATATCGAAGGGCTTGTTTAGAAAATATTTTTTAGGGGGATTTTTTTATGGCAGTAGAACGAAACGTTTTGATTGGGTTTTTAGCAATAATTCTCGGTTTATTAGTTATAGCATTTCCATTGGTCAGCGTTTTTACACTTAGCGTTCTAACCGGTATCGGAATCATATTTATTGGTATCTGGTTACTTTTACAGAGCTTTAAAACTTGGAGCAGTAGTAAAGGATTAAGTATAGCAGCATTAATACTGGGAATAGTTGGCATAGTAGTAGGATTAGGTTTATTCGGGAAAATACTTGCATTTAGCATATTCATAGGAATTGTAATTTATATAGGGGGATTATTCCTAATAATAGCAGGTATCATCGGCCTCATATCTGGTTTTCTAACTGGAGAAGGTCCGGTAAGTAAATGGGGAGGTTTTTTCGGTATCATACTTGGTGCATTGTATATGGTAATTGGTGTTTACGCGTTGAATCCATTATATTTAGCAGCACTAATTGGAATTTTCTTAATA
>PMNN01000172.1 GCA_003161815.1 Methanobacterium sp.
CATTAGATATTCAAAATGATTGTGTAGATGCAAGATTTAATCTTCATCATATATATCCTTTCTGGTTAGATAAATTTACATTATCCTAAATGTGCTTCAAATTTACCTAATAAGATAACTTATATTATTTATCTAAAACTTCCTTTAATTGTTTCAATGAATAATCAAAGTTATTATTATCTAATATCAGTAAATTACATCCAAGAATCACAGAACAAACAGCCATTGAAACTCTAAGTATATTATTATGCTGAGAAAACGTCTTAAAATTCTCTATAATTCTCTGCTTCTTCAGAATATCTAACTGCCTTCTCATTAAAATATTTTCATAGGATGATTCTACTATCACTATAATATCAGGCTTCAGAATCTCGATAGGCAGTGATAATATATACCCTGATTCAGAATGATCTACTCCATGAAGATCCACCAGCACATTACACTTATCTTTAATTTTTAAAGCTGCTGCTCTCCAGATTTCATGTTGAATATTAATATCTAATTTAAAGAGTTCGGGTAAACTATGGGCAAGATCTCTTTCACATGCTAATTGAAGCATTAACTCCCCATAGTTTACATAATTGTATCCCAGGGACTCTGATGCTCGCCTGCATAAAGATGTTTTACCGACCCCCGGAACACCCACCACTGCGGCAAGGTTCCAGTGAACCATTTTTACTTATTCACCATTTCACAGATGGCATCAGCCATCATATGACCTTCAACTATAATCTCTGCCTTATCTATTTCATCGAGGCTCTCAGCTGCTAATCTAGCTTGCATGGCGATATTGGCTGCACTCATACATCCAGGATTAGTGGGTTTTATGGTGATTTTAGCAGTTTTTTCTTCTTCGTTGACTTCAATGTCTCCAACTATTCCCATCTCCACAATACTAATACCCATGTGTGGATCAGGAACTTTAGCTAATGTTTCTCGTATCTTTTCAACTAATTCTTCTGTCATGTTTCATCACTCGAAAATTGATTTAAAAATTCAAAATTAACATTACAATATTTACAGTTAAATAAGAATATATTCTTTTATTCCTAATATTTATATTTATATTTAAATTTAATTATTTTAATCTATGCCTTATCCTCACTGCAACTCCTTTAACTGCTTTTTTCATCTCCTCACCAGATAAAACAGCTTTACCTACAGCCACCACTTGATCATCCTTTAAAATTACCACTTCGTCACGGGGAATAATAGTAAAGTCAGCATCAACCACTCCCGGAGCAAAAATAGTATTAGTTTTCAGGTCAAAGTCAATATTAATTAAGTTTTTACCTATACTTTCCTTTATGATGCATCCGCCTTTAAGATTAAGAGAATATAAACCGGTTTCATAATGAAAAGTTGCTATTTGTTCTCCATCTTGGATTATACGTTTGCTGAATCTGCCCATTACTCTTGATCCATCAGGTATTAAAGCAGCTGCATCTTTAGTGTTAAACTGGTAAATTGCGATAGAACGCAGTTTATTCAAATTTTTATTTTTATCTCTGATTTTATCATAATTCTTCAATTCATTTTTAAGATTTTCCATAGATTCACTTGAAGTGGGTCTGCCATCTTTACAAGTGTAAATAGCATCATCTAAATATTCTTCACATACCTTCCGGTAACCACCAGCTACATGGGCTATTACTTGTTTACCATTCACATATTCAGTTAAACATTTACCCGTGACATCTATTTCCTCCTGGGACCAATCTCCTACGGTGGAGACATCATAAGATTGTATAGGATAAGTTTGCTCCATTTCCCTGGGACATACTCCAAAAGGAGAGGTTAAAATAACCTCCTGAAAATTTTTAGTAGCCCTCATAAATATTCGATGTGATTTAGATTGGGAATAAGGTTTCCTCATGCTGCAAGGTAAAACAATCACTACATTACCCTGAGGTTTCATATGACCCATTCTATCCCTCCATCTTCGAACTTCTGGTCTGTTGAGGGATTCTTCAATAGTGCACTGGATCTTCATGAATACATAGTCCTCCCAAAAAAAATTTAATTAAATTGCAAATAAGGGAAAGATAATTAATGTTAATTTACATGAAATATATTTTTTTCATATATTTTTTTGATTTAATTCTATCATTTTAGGTATGGTGAAGCAGAATTTTGAACCTGTATCCAGTTCTGATTCAACCCAGATCTCTCCTCTATGCCTTTCAACTATTTTTTGACATACAGATAATCCTATACCCGTACCGGGATATTTTTCCTTTTCATGTAGTCTCTGGAATATTTTGAATATTAAATCTTTATGTTTTGAGTCTATTCCAATTCCATTATCTATTACCTGAAAGATCCATTCATCATCATTATCTTCAACTTTAACATGAATTTCAGGTGTATCTTCTCTCCTAAATTTAATAGCGTTACCTATAAGATTTTGGAATAGCTGAGTAAATTGAGATGGATCTATCATTATAGTGGGGAGAGAATCATAAGTTATCCTTGCATTAGTTTCATCTATTGATACTGTTAAATTTAAAATACTTTTATCCAGAACAGTCTCCAGGTTGACCAATTCAAATTCTCCACTTTTACTGGTAATCCTTGAGTAAGTTAATAGATCGGATATTAACTTTTGCATACGTTCAGCACCATCAACAGCGTAATAAATAAATTCATCAGCATCCTGGTCAAGTTTACCTTTATAACGCTTTTCTAAAAGTTTCATGAAACTGGTAACCATCCTTAATGGTTCCTGTAGATCATGTGATGCTATATAAGCAAACTGTTCTAATTCTTTATTTGAACGTTTTAATTCTTCAAGGAGATTTTCTTTGGCATCTAGGGCAATTTTTAATTGATCCTCCATTTCTCTGCGCTTAGTAATATTGCGGGCTACATGGACACTGCCTATAACCTTTCCTTTTTCATCGTAGATTGGCGATGCAGTAACAATGAAATAACCTCCCAAATTTTCCTCAAGAACCTCAGAAGTATGCTCTTTACCGTCTTTTAATAGTTTTGAATGTGGACAGAAGTCCGGAGGACAAGTGTCTCCATGTACGGCTGCAAAACATTGAAGACCAATACATGATTCAGATGAAACACCCAATGTATCAGCCATGGCTAGGTTAACTCGGATTACTCTATGTTCCTCGTCCAATATGGCTATAAGATCAGGGATAGCATCGAAGGTAAGTTCCCATTCTTCCCTAATCATTATAAAAGGATTTTTTATCTCTCTTTCATCTTGTAGATTGTTGGATATAATAAAACATCATCCCCCTAAAAAATCTAAATTTTATAAAAATTAATGTTAATTGTAAATTTAGAATATTTTTAATTTCATTAAAAAACCATTACTTATTCTTTTAAATATTCACCATTCAACCATCTAATTCCACATATACTGGATAAATCCCTGTTTATAGAGACTAAATCATTTTTATCAAGTTTATGAACATCATCTTTACCTACAATACGAGTTAAATTAACCACTTCTTCAGTTGATAATTCTATAAAATTTGTGAGCTTTTTAATTCCCTCTTTAATATCTAATTGTTTCATAAGCTGAGGATTTTGAGTAGTGACTCCAGTGGGACATAATCCAGTATAACAGATCCGATATTGTTGACAGTTAATGGCTATAAGGGCGGCTGTACCAATATAAACTGCATCAGCTCCTAACGCCAAGCATTTAGCAAAATCAGCTGAACGACGCAATCCACCAGATGCTATCAATGATATTTTATCTTTAACTCCCAATTTATTTAAGGTATCGTGAGCTTGTGGAAGTGCCGCGAATATGGGAATCCCTACATTATCACGGACGTAAAGGTCTGTAGCTCCCGTACCCCCACCAAAACCATCTAAAGCAATATAATCAACATTTGCATCAGTTAACGCCTTAACATCCGCCTTAACATCGCCACATCCTATTTTAGCACCGATTGGTGCACCATTAGTAATCTCACGTAAATATGAAACTTTATCTTTAATATTCTGCTGACTAGTCATATCATAATGATGAGCAGGAGAATAAGCAGCTTCACCAGACTCTAAACCCCTAATACGAGCTACTTCAGATGTCATTTTCTCTGATGGGAGATAACTACCTTTACCGGGATATGCTCCCTGTCCGAACCTAATCTCAACTGCAGCGGCTGATTTAAGAATCTGTTCATCAACCCCGAATCTTCCCGTAGAGTATTGCACTATCCTGTAATCTAATCCGCTAATTTTTTCTTCCGGGGTTAATCCTCCTTCACCCGAATTGAATCCTATCTTAAGCTTTGAAGCTGTCTTAGCTATGACTAATTTAACATTCTTGGAAACTGCTCCAAAACTTAAACCTGAAATAATTAGGGGTGATGACAACTTTAATGGTTTATTAGAGTTAGGGCCTAAATTTACAGCAGTATTTACCGGTTCTTCTTGATTTAAAGGGATTTTATTGACTTGTGCAGGTATAAATTGGATGTCATCTAGGGAGAATGGTAGTTTTTTTAATGAACCCATAGAAACTATCAAACTTTTATTGTTAATACTCTCCTCTCTAATGTCCACTACATTTTGGTAGAAGGCTGAATCTTCTACAGATTTTCTTTTACGCATAAAAGTGTTACTTTCACCTGTTTCTACTTGGTTACAGTAATATAATCCTTTTAATTCATTTTCAAAAAATATGGGACAAGTATTACAGAGACATCCTTGAGCTTCTATATCACATTTACTGGCATCTGTCCCGCAAAAAAGAATTTCATCATCATAGTTGTAGGGATAACTAGGACAACTGGAACAATGACATTTCTCTCTATTCTCTTGAGTATCAGGTATTTTAGTTCTTATACTAACTGGTTCTACTACCATGACTTTTGATTCCTCATAAAATTTTTTAATATTGTTTTTTCTTTAGTAATGAATTAAGAATTTAAACATTTTTTTTAGATAAATCTTCTAGGATCGGTTTCAATATCAACAATAACTGAATCTTTAGATGATAGAGCTTTATCAACTGCACTTGGTAATTCCTTGGGAGTTTTAACTGAAATTCCTACTCCACCACAGTCTCGAGCGTAAGCAGCGAAATCTGGATTATAAAGTTCAGTTTGCCAGACAGGATATTTTTCCACTGTTTGCTCCTGCATAATCATACCTAATTGATGATTGTTAAATAGGAATACTTTAATTGGAAGTTCATTTCGTACAGCAGTTAAAAAATCAGCCATTACCATGGAGAATCCACCATCACCTGTGATGCATACGACTTGTCTTTCAGGATGGACTAATTGAGCTGTTAAAGCCGCGGGCAATCCAAATGCCATGCTGCCTAAGTAACCAGACATGAGCATGGTCTGCGTTTTCTTCATCCAGAAATTACGTCCAAACCACCAGCAATTTTCACCGATGTCTAATGTTATAATAGCATCATCTGCAATCTTCTCGTTTAAAACTTTAATAATATACTGCGGTCTAACTGGTGTTTTAGTATCATCAACTTCTTCAGCTAGAAGATCCAACCACTCTTTCTTAAGTTTTCTTATCTCCTCAAGATATTCATCCCGTTTGTTCTCCTGCACTAAACTTGTGAGCTCTGGTATTAATTCAGCACTATTTCCGTAGAGCCCCACTTCAACAGGATATTGTCGTCCGATCATTAAAGGATCTATGTCTATTTGAACTGTTTTTTTCTCGGGTAGGTGAGTCATATCCGAGAAGGAGGATCCAATAACCACTAGAAGGTCACAGTTTAAAACCAGTTCTGTAGCAGCAGTTGATCCAATGTCACCATGACTTCCCACATAAAATTCATTATCTTCATCAATGACTCCTTTACCACGGAAGGTTGTTACTATGGGTGCTGTGATTTTTTCTGCAAGTTCTAGTAAGTTTTCACCTTGAGTGATAGCTCCAAATCCAGATATTATCACCGGACGCTCCGCCTTATTAATAGCCTGAGCAGCTTGTAGTATCAGGAACATGGGTTGGGTAATAGCTTTATTGGGAAAACTACCTTCAAAAGGTATGATTTTAGAAGTGTAAGGCAGTTTTTGAACATCATTAGGTATCCCTATATGAGAAACTCCTTTATCTAAAATAGCATGTTTTATAGCGTTGGTTATAAGGATGGTTGTTTGATTTTCTGACATTAAGATTTTATCGTAGACAGTCATTGGTTCAAAAAAACTTTGTTGATCGATCTCTTGGAAGGATCCTGGTCCTATAAGCTGCCTGCGTAGCATTCCAGTTAACACTAAAACTGGTGAGTGGTCAAGACCTGCATCGTATAGTCCGGTGGCAAGGTTAGTGGCACCAGGACCGGCAACTGTGAGGCAGGCTGCGGGGTGTCCAGTTAGTTTACCGTGGGCTGAAGCCATAAATGCTGCGGTCTGTTCATGTCTCACTTGTACGTATTTCATGGATTTGTTCTTGCGCACTGCATCCAAGACTCCTAATGAGGAAGTACCGGGCACTCCGAAAACATATTTAATACCCCATTCCGCCATTTGCTCAACTAGAACCTCAGATACTGTTGTTTCCCCTTCCTTGAATTCCGTAACCTCTTTTTTAATTAATACAAATGTTTTTTTAGGCGAGTTACAAACAGGACATCTCCAGTTTTCGGGGAGATCATCAAATTTGATACCTTCCTTTTCTTCATCAAATATATAGTTACAGACTGTGCATCTATAATTAGCCATTCTAATTCCTCTGATACCTTTATTCTATTTCATCTTCCTATATATTTATGATTTTTGATGTTTATAAAAATATCTTATATTAAAGTGGATATTAAGAGAGTTAAGTGTTAAAAACCTTATTAAGTACTGATTAAATATTTATGGTAAGTTATTTTTACTATTACAACATTTTGAGAAAACAAGCTTAGATTTTATACGCTTAATGATGACGAGAATTCATTTTGTAGAATTTATTATAACCAGTGAAATTCAAATATTCTTATTATGGGTAATTATAATTTCAGCAGTGAGGATGATGAGTATTTTATCATCACCCTATCTTATAAAAAGCTTTATGAAACATTAAAAAAGCTTAAAATAAGAAAAAATAGGATAATACAGGTAATAGGAGCTCCAGGTACTGGTAAATCTGCTAATATTAATCATGCTATTAAAGAATTAGATTTAAATGTTTATAACGTAAAATTGAGTATTCCGAAAGAAGTGGTAAGTTCAAAAAAAGTTTTTAATATAATTTTTGAATATTTAAAGGATGATTTAAATTTAGAGTCTAGAAAAGATATTTATAAACGTTTGAGGGAGTTTGATTTGGTTTTAATTGCCGATGATTTCCATGATTCTCATCGTCAAAATCCCGGGATAATGGGATTCAGTCAATGGACTCAAGTAGTGGGGTTTAAATCCTTTACATTTTATCTATTATGTATCTGGGAATACTTGAATCACCGGGATCATTTTAAAGATATAACTCTGGTTTTCCAGACTTCCTGGAGGATTTATATTAGCGGAGTGAAGTATGATTTATTCTCTGATCTGGGAATTTTATCCAGATTCCTTGTTTTCATCCTCAAAAGATTTTTCATTGTAGTGGAGATTTCATATTCAGATGAGGAAACTATAAAAATAGTGAAAAATTATATTCCACATGTAGATGAGAATCTTATTCTAATTTATATCAAAAAATATGGTCATAAACCTCGTTTTATATGTAATATTCTGGAAAGTGAATCTTAAAAAAAAATGATTAATCCCTTATTGAAAATCAATTTTCTATAAAAGAAGTTAGTTAATATGATTAAATCTCTTTTGAAGTCAACTCGTGTTGGCTGGGCATCTAAAACTCTTAACATGTTCTTATTAGCGTTAAGTTATGCTTATTTTTCTGGTTTAACTATTAAAAACCCTTATGAAGTATTAGGTGGTTTGATTCTGGTATGTGTATTGTGGGGTGCTCTTTACAGTTTAAATGATTATACTGACATTGAATCTGATCGGAGAAATCCGGAGAGGCAGGATAGAGCTTTTATCCAGTATAAAGTGGATGAGAAAACCGTGCTTAGTTTCATAGTAATATTAATTATTCTAGTTTTCATAATATCATTATTACTCTACTCATTAATCTTTACTCTACTCTTAGGATTAATGCTTTTAAATCAAATCTTTTACACTGTACCCCCATTCAGACTAAAAAACACAATATTAGCCCCCTTAACTAGTACCGCAACTAACTCCGTACTTAGAACAGCATCCTGCTGTGTATTATTAGGCAACTTATTCCTAGTACCGTTACCAGTTT
>PMNN01000256.1 GCA_003161815.1 Methanobacterium sp.
CCCTTTAGCATTGTATAAAGCCCATCAAAGAGTTAAAATAACCCAAAATGATGCAGATAATATGTTCCGGAAAATGAAGAAAATTTCAGCATCTGATGGTGTTTTAATTGATCGAGTAGGGGAGAAACCATTCCATGAAATTTATCTAGACTTATAATAAGGGGGACTAAATAAATGGAAACTAATTTGAAAGGAATAGGTCATCTAATCAGTGGAGATGTAAGTAATAAATTGGAATTTAAATTATTTTCAGATTCTAATGTCAGTGTGGGAGACTTTGTTTTATTAGAAGATCAATATCATGGAGAGCAAAACCATTTTGTTGGCAGAGTAACTAATATAAAGCTTAGAACACTCGGAAGAGAAGATTTTTTAACGGAAATGTCTACTCAAATAGAAGTTTCACCCATGGAAGTAGATCCCTATGAATTCCGGGATTCTCGTTCCGAAATTCTTGCGAGAATAGCTGAAATCAGCTTAATTGGAATATTAGATGGAAACAGTATTGCTCCACCAAAAAAAATTCCAAATCACCTCTCACCAGTGCAAATCCCTACAGTCCAGCAAATGGATTGGATTTCAAGTAAAGGAGATGTTGAAATAGGTAAATTACGCGCTGAAATGACTGGTGAAGGAGATATACCTATACTACTTGATTCAGAGATACTTGTTAAGAAACATCTTTTCGTAGCAGCCATGACTGGTTCGGGTAAGACGGTGACGGTTAAAACATTAATAGCGGGTCTTTATAAAACTGATAAATATGGTATATTAATATTCGATGTACATGGGGAATACTACTATCCCCTTAAGAATTCTAGAGGTTTGAATGAATTAGATAATGAAAATGTAGTCATTTATGGCTTAGGAGATAAAGCAGATAAGGGTCATCAGATTGAAATAAATTACCGACACATCAGTTATGGGGACCTTTTATACTTCCATGATTGGAGTCTAGCTCAACGAGAAGCTTTAGGAATTATATNNATAGAAACTGGAAATGTTTTAAAAAGAAGAGCTAAACAGATTATAGATGGTAAATCTGATTTTATAACTAATAATGATAAAGAAAACCTCTATGATAAAATAATTGATGATTTAAGGCTTAGAAGAATAGTAATCATTGATTTCACACGATTAAGTGAACGATCAGAGAATATATTAATAAATATCCTCTCNNTTAGAGGAAGCTCAACGATTTTTAGATCCAGCTGAAGCCCAAAATAAAGGTGTAATGCGAGAATTAGTACGTGAAGGACGGAAATTTGGAGTGGGTTTAGGAGCAGTCACTCAAATACCCCGATTTTTTGATGAAAGAATATTATCCCAATTTAACACGTACATCATCCTGAAACTCACAAATAGTAGTGATAGGAATATATTGGAGGGCGGTTCCCCTCAAAATATTAGTGATATGTTCACTGAAATAGCTACTCTTTATCCAGGCGAAGCAGTTATCGTTGGAGAGGCTATACCCTTAGCTTTACCAGTTAAAATACATTATTTTGACGATTTAGATCTTTCAAAGTATAAAAGGGAATCTGATGACATTAATGTATCTGATGATATGGGGGCAGTTTAAATTTGAGTTTCACCATTGTTCATACTGCTGATTTTCATCTTGACCGGAATTTCAGTTTTTTATCAGATGAAAAATCTTATCAAAGAAGGAAAGACCTTCTTAAGGCTTTCCAACAAGTGGTTGATTTTACATTGGAAAATAAACCTGATGTATTGTTGATTTGTGGTGATACTTTTGATAAGGTACTCCCGAGAAATCCGCCTAGAGTGCATTTCATAAGGAATATGCGAAGGATACATGAAAATGGTACGGAAATTTATTTAATAGGCGGTAATCATGATGTACCTAAAGGTGTTAAAGAAGGAACCATGACTATTGAATCATTAGAAGCAGCAGGACTTGCTAATGTATTTAAAGATAATAATTATAGTAATATTGAGTGTAAATCACTCACTAAAGGACCAGATATACTTAATATTCATGGTGTAAGCTTTAACCCGTTTTATCCTTCAGATAAATTCATCAAACCACAGGTAACAGTCAAAGAAGGATATAATATATTAATGATGCACGGTGCTTTACAAGGAATTACACCTCTTGATGCAGATTACGAGGAGGATAATCCCATTGATTCATCTGCAATATCTAATTTAAACCTTGATTATGTGGCGTTAGGTCATTATCATAATTATGGTGCAAAGGAATATGATGGAACATTAGCTTGTTATTCAGGTAGCACTGAAAAAATGACTTTCTTAGAAGAGAATGACAAAAAATGCTTCCTCTACTTGGAAGTGGATGATACTGGAGTAAGTTATGAGAAAATCTATTTAAAGAATAGGTCTATGCGTACAGTTAATATGAATATTAATGAATCAGTAACCGATATTGACCGTAAAATATCTAATTATCTCTTCGAAAATGCTAATAAAGATTTAATACTCAGATTAAAGCTTAAAGGTCGATTAAATTTTGATAAATATAAAACTCTTCATAAAATGAATCTATATAATGATTACATTAATTACTATTTCTGGTTTTCCATAATTGATGAATTAGAATTAAGTCAATATGAATTACTTGCTCTCGAAAAAATAGAAGATAACCCTATTAAAGTTTATAAAACCCATATGAATCAGAGAATTGAGAAATTAGAGGGAATAGAGAAAGAGAAATATAAGAAGGCACGTGATATTGGAGTTAACACTCTATCTCAAGTCAGGGAGGATTAAAACTAATGGTTATATTCAGGGAACTTGAGATGGAAGGATTTAAAAAATATGATAACCCTAAAACTTATAAGTTTAATGAAGGCTTAATCGGTGTTTTCGGGAAGAATGAGAGTGGTAAATCAACTATAGGTGATGCTATAAGTGTTTCATTATTCGGACTTAGTAATACACCATTTAAGAAATCAGAAGTAGTAACCTGGGGATTATTAAATAGTAAATTACGTCTTGATTTTGAAACAGATGTATTATACCGTGTGGAGAGAAGTTTAGGAAATAAAAGTAGAGCTAGTTTGAAAAAACAAGATAATGGAAAATGGGTGACCATTGCTAATACCATTAAAAGTGTTGATAATCAAGTCCAAGATATTTTAGGACTGGACTATAAATCATTTAAAAATTCTATTTTCATAGCTCAAAATGATTTAAACTCTCTTTCAAGCCTCAGTAAACAGGAAAGACAAAACATAATAAACAGACTCTCACGCTATGATGAATTATCCCGAGCCGAAACAATCCTAAAAGAAAATTTAAAGGAATTAAAAACTGAACTCAATATATTAGATAAGGATTATGAGCATCTTAAAGCAATAGTAACTGATAAAATAGGAAAATATGATAAATTACAAGAGTTACTAGAGAATTACTCCAATAAAAATCAGTTACTAAATAATAAGAAAACTACTCTAACCGAAATTAGGTTTAGATTACAGATTTTCANNGATCTTAAAGATGACATAGAAGAATTAAGGGATACCGTATTAAGGATTAATGAAACCAAAAATCTCCAAAAAGACGTGAAAGAATATCAATCATTGATTACTGAGAAAAATCGTGAAATAACACGGATTGAAAACAAAGAAGCTGAAAAACAGTATCTCCTAGGGGCACTAGAAAAACTAGACCATATAACTAGTGATTTAGAAAATAGAATAAAGAATATTGGATTTATAAATGAACAATTAAAGAATTTAAGGGAAGTTGAAAGTAAAAGAGTAAGAGAAAACATTGAAGTTCTAACTAGGAAGATCGACGATACTGAATCATTAATCAATGAGAAAAATAGAGAAATCACACGAATCGAAGAAAAAGAATCCGAGAAAACAGATTTAAACAATGAACTAAGGAAACTGGAACATCTAACACCTGATTTAAAGGTTAGGATTGAAGAATTCAATATTTTAATTTCTGAGGCTAAATCTGTTAAAAAGGAATTAGAACGATTGTATAATGATGAGATTAAGAAAATTAACCTCCTAGAAAATGAAGAGGAATTAAAATCAAATCATAATAAATATAAAAAGATTTCGGAACTCCAAAGTAATTCAAATTCACTAAATGAGGATATTAAATTACTGGATAATAATATAAATGAAAAGAAAATGGAATTGGGAGATTTAAAAGAAGAAACTGGGAATCTGAGGGAAGTTGAAAGTAAATATGAAAATGGAAAATCCAGATCTAATAATTTAATAATTATGGGAGCTGTCGTACTAGTTATCGGTATTATATTAGGATTTACAATTAATATATTTTTGATAGTAATATCTTTAATTGGTTTAGCACCATTATATAAGGGTTATAATGATAGAAACTCTTTTAAAAGTAAATTAGATAATATTAAAGGTAAAAGAGAAGTTTTTGGACAGTTAAAACAATTAGAAATCCAATATAATAATAAAATAAGTGTTTACAATAAAAATGAACACGAATTAGAAAAATATAAGAATTATGACAGAGAATCACTGAAAAATGATTCTGAATCCTATGAGAGTTTAGAGAAAGAGAAAATAAAGCTTAAAGAATTAGAAAACCAAGAAAATATCACAAAAAATAAGTTAAAATCAATTGAAACGAAGTTGAAAAATGAATACCAGAAGTTACCTAATCACTATAAAGACCTGGTTAATTTAGATGATACTTGGATAGATAAAGAAATTTCTAAGATTTATCAGGAAGAAGATAAGAAGAGAAGTAATTATAATGCTACAATCCTGGAATTAAATAAAGAAATTAACAGAAAACCAGTTATATCAAGTGAAAAGGAAAAACTTGAACACGAAAAAAAGGAACTAGAAAAACAGTACCGGGAAAAACTTGACTTAGAAAATCAGATTACAAAGCGCATAGAAACATTATACCTTAATCTTAAAGAAGAATATGATAAGTTACCCCCCTACTACCGGGATTCGGTGAGTTTTGATGATCCGGATATGGATAATGAAGTTTTAAGACTTTATCAAAGTGAAGATAAACGTAAAAGTAATTATAATACAACCCTTAAGTCACTGGATAAGGAGATTAACAGGAAACCAATAATTCAAGAGGAATTAAGTAACCTTGAACAGAATAAAACAGAATTAGAAGAAAAGATTTCCAATGAAAATCTACGCTTAAATAAAAGTTTAAAAGATAAATATGATGATTTACCCGGCCATTACCGGGATTCGGTGAGTTTTGACAACCCGAGTATGGATAAGGAAGTTCTAAAGATATATCAAAGTGAAGATAAACTGAAAAGCAATTACAATACAACCATCAAGTCACTCGATAAGGAGATCAGTAGGAAACCTAAAATCCAAAGTGAATTAAATATCCTCGAACAGGAAAAACAAGGACAAAAAAATCAATATTCACAAGAAAAAACATCTTTAAAGGAATTAACTACTGAAGAATTTGAATACAGCCCAGTGGAACATCAAATCCTAGAAGAAAAACAAAAGAATCTAAATCAAGAAATTAACCAATGCGAGAGAAAAATCGGAGATATTGAAGGCGAAATAAGAACCCTTAAAAACGATACAAAGGATCTAAACGAAAAAAAGGATCAATTAAAGGTTCTAGATGAAAAAATCAAAAAACGGAACTACAAAAAGGATGTTACGGAAATAGCAAAGAATGAAATCTCAAATACAGCTAAAATGTTAAGAGAACAAGTCATGGAAAGAACTAGGAAATATGTTCATTTTATTTTACCTAAAATTACTAATAATAAGTACCGGGATGTTAAAATCACTGAAGACTTTAANNGGTGGAAGATCAAGAAGTAAAGGATTCTCATTATTCCTAGATGAATTCCTGGGGAGTTTCGATCAAAACCGCAGAGATGAAACATTAAAGATGCTCAAAGACCTCAAAGAAGAATTCAGACAAATATTCCTAATCACCCACATCGAAGGAATGGAAGGAAACGTAGACCAAATCATAAG
>PMNN01000024.1 GCA_003161815.1 Methanobacterium sp.
AACACACAAAAGGATATGAGCGTTAAACTTTAATATGTAATCATAGCATATTAAACCAGCGGTCTAGACCATAAGGTCTAAAATTCTCCGTGAAAATAAATTTGAAATAACTTTCAAAAAATTCCTCTCATAAGCATGACAGCTTAAGCTCGTACCGCTCAAAATAATTCGTAAACAATCTGGAATCCCTTGAGAAGACTTTTATAAAAAGCCCCACGATAAAAAATTGAAATAAGCCAACGATATGTCTAACACAAAACTTAAAAGCATAGTAAAATTGAGCGTGAGGAGCAATAAATTTAAAATATAGGAATCAAGATTAGCCTTTCCACCATAGCGACCATATGGCTAAGAATAGGCTTGTTTAACGCATAAATATGTTTGTAAGCGTTATTGATAATATTTGCATAGTCATAACCACAATTTTTTTATATATTTATTCTTCCGTCTTTATCCGGTGTGAAAGAATGAATTTTATTTTTCTTCAGGTCATTCCATTCCAACCGACGCTTAAATTGCAAATAACATCATCATAATGCATCGAATCGTTAGATGAGGGGCCATTATAATAATTTAGCATGAGTTCATAAGGGGTTTGATTTAAATTATCCGTGAAATGTAAATGATAAATTTGTCCTTGTTTTACATTAGTTTGTGACCAGACAATTTTATTTTCAATAGTGTGTTCAGACGGTAAGGTTGTATTTTTCCCATTCAAAGTAACATTTTTAGTTGGATCTCCCTCATTACTAACCCATTGTGCGTAAATTGCTAAATATTTCATGTCGTGTTGTACTTGTACCGTAGCATTTACAGTCCAATTTCCAGAACTATTATCAACAGTAAAATTTGAGACTCAACAGGAATTCCCAGGGTTAAAAAAATTGTACTTAAAAAAAATAAAAGTCCGATAATAGCGATAATTGATAAAAATATCATACATATAATAAATTTTTTTGACATTAAAATGGTCCCCCACTTCAATTCTATTATTAAGAAAGCTTTATCTAAATTCAATTCATTATAATATTTAAATATTCATCTCTACGCTGAAGTCCTTGAAGATCTTGCTTTATATCAAATACCATCGCTCAGTAAAGGTATAATTTATAAAAAAAAATCACTTTGATATTCAGTAACATTATAAGCGATCACAGGGGTAACAATGTGCTGATAACGAAGATAGGGCACTTGAAGAATTTATTACATTCTTAAAATGCTCAAAAATATTTATTTATTTCAGGAAATTTGAAAAAATTCTTAAAAAAAACCTTTGATTATCTTATCTATCTGTTTTTGAGTAGTTTACCTGTGATCAGCCATTCAAGACCCCAGATTCTGCGTTAAAACTTTTTTATCAAATAAAATGCATCGATTCAGATCGACTGCCTAAAAATACGGCAGGGTTTACTTATCCTGATCATGGTATTCTGCAAGTAAATTCATTTCTTCTTCCTTCTTGGGAAACATAAAGAAAACGATGGTTATTCCAATTAAGATGGCGATGATTCCGGCAATATAAGCAAGATGATCTCCTGTTAAGAACGAAGATTTAGCTGCGGTTATAATCTGAGTTGAATATTGCGGGTGCTGTTTAGCAACTTCAGCAGCACTGCTAAATGATTTCAGGAGCTCTGCCGTGACGTTGCTCGATATTTGTTGTTGGACGTTACTAGGCACCCCAGCGATTTGTGCGGCGAATGCTTTGGCATATCCTGCTGTTAGTAGAACCCCGAAGATGGAGGTCATGATAGCACCACCTAAATCACGCTGCAGGTCTGCCGTTCCCGAGGCCATTCCTTCACGTTTGACCGGAACTGAACCAGTCAGGGAGTTTGAGGCAGGTGTGCCTGCGAACCCCACACCAATCCCCATTAAAGCATAAGCTAGTCCCACCTTCCAGTAGGGGATACCCTCTTGCCAAAGAAGTAACATGGTCAGGAATCCTAGTAAACAAAATAAGTAACCAACTAAAAGTGTGAATCTAGAACCGTGCGACCTCACAAGCCTGGCGGAGAATGGAGCTACTATTACCAATAAAATGGCCGCTGGTATAATTGCGAGCCCAGAATTCAGGGTTGAATAGGCGAGGACGTTTTGTAAAAACTGCTGGCCAATATACATCGCTCCCATAAGAGAACCGAAAACAATTATCCCTGCGACAGCTGCTATCATGAACGTTCGGCGCCTGGCCACCTTAAGATCAAAGAGCGGGCTCTTCGCTCGACGTTGGCGGATGATAAAGAATAATCCTGCAGCCACAGTGATGACTGCTAATCCAAGCACAATATTAGCCTGATTGGAAACGGGTGCAAGGTTAATGGCGAGAATCAGGGCTCCCAACATCAGTAGCGAAAGAATACCTCCCAGGTTATCAACCCGATCTTTTGTTTCGTTTATGTGGGCTGGAATGAATTTGATAATCATGATGAGGCCTACCAGGGCCAGTGGCAATGTAATCAGGAAGACCGAACCCCAATTGTATGATAAAAGTAGGTAACCGGCGATAACTGGTCCTAATGCAGCAATAGCGGCACCTATACCTGACCACAGGGCTATGGATCTTGTTTTGGCATGACCGGACCATAACGCAGCTATCAGTGCTAAAGTCGTTGGGAATGCCATTCCTGCTGCCAAACCACCGATGATACGAGCAACAATTAGAATCTGCACAGTCGGAGCAAAGCCAGCAAGCAGAGATGCAGGGATGGCCAGCAGTGTACCGATAATGAGCATCATCTTACGACCATGGTGGTCACCTAAAGCACCGAACCACAGTACGGATGCGGCTAAACCTAGAGAGTAGCCAACCGCGACCAGATTAATTTGAACCTGCGAAGCATCAAAAGCAAGGCCGATGGAGGGTAAAGCGACATTGGCCACTGAAAGATTCAAATTGGCTACCGCAGCCGCCAAGATAAGAGTGGCTAGCACAATCATTCCAGGTCCTTTAGGTTCAGCGATTCTGCTTTCTTCATCAGCGGTGGTTTTTTTAGTATTCGTAGAGGTTCCTGCAGCTGAGTTGGACGATTGAGAGTCAACATTTTCCTTCGTCGATCTCATAAGGTCCTTTTCACCACCGACAAAATTCAGCAAAGTTAATATAACATCTTGATAACCAATTATTCTCATTAGATATACTCCAAGCCAATTATATTTTTAGATTAGAGATCATATTGGGAAGTTTATCTTATTTTATGTGTTATATTCCTTATAATTTATTATATCCTTTTTTTAAGAATCGAGTAAAAGGAAACTGTTTCCCACATGAATTTATTATTCATGGACCGCGATTAGATACATTTATTTATTTAGAAAATAGTGTCATCTATTTATTCTTTAAATTTGGGAATATTAATTATTTGTTTTTAATTATGAGTTTGTATAAACAGTCCACATGGTCAAAGTTATGCTTGTATATGGAAGTAGATTCTGCTCATGAAATCAAATGCACTTC
The DNA here is from genome assembly GCA_003161815.1 of Methanobacterium sp. GTDB lineage: Archaea > Methanobacteriota > Methanobacteria > Methanobacteriales > Methanobacteriaceae > Methanobacterium_A. The sequence continues at coordinate 3,458 of PMNN01000024.1, forward strand.
CAAATGTTATTTTTGGCTATAATCTTGTTATTAGTTCTTCTCTATTGAAGAGGGATCTGATTACATAGAATAGGATTATATCCAGAAGTATGAGAATAGCTGAATATATTAGTATCGTTGTTGTCGCTAGGCTGCTGACGCTGATCCTGCAATTACTAAAGCAAAGAAAAAAACAGAAAATAGCATTATTAATCTATTTCTTAACATAATACTAATTCACCCCCTATCATGTTTACAAAAAGCATTTTTTAAAACACATTTCTTTTAAATAAATCATTAGTAATTATAATTAAACATTATAAATAATTAACTTTTTTTAAAGTAATAATCAAAAAAAATCGCTCTTCAGCTTTTTCATGTGCATTTGCAAGCTATTTCAAGTGCTTTTTTCATCCAGTTAATTCCATTGATGAAAGTAAATTGAAAGAATTTGACGTACGTATTGAGGTTTTTCTTGGATACTCCGCGAAATTCGAAACATGTTTTAAGTATGGTCTGAGAAGTGAATGTCTGTTTCGGTGTTATTAACATGGTTNNCCACCGAGTGATTAATTATATGATGTTCCATAACCATCGAATGTTCTTCTGAGTCGGTAAAGAATTAATGAATGAAATAGGAAACTTATTTAATAAAAACTCATCTAATAATTAACATATAACCAATATTTGTCCTTGATGTTCTGCCAAATTCCCCTCAGACGTTAAATTCTGCACTGAATGTGGGAATCCAGTTGAAAAAAGCCCACCTTTTACACTATTTTCTCCATATAATCCTGAAAGAAGTGGCGTTTTAAGATGACTAAAAATAATGTAGTTAGATTCATCGGTTCAATTAGTTATAATAAATTAGGTTCTTAATTATAATTATGATAAATATGCA
>PMNN01000196.1:0-1037 GCA_003161815.1 Methanobacterium sp.
AATGGGGATTTATTCCATCTATTATGGGGCTATTGTTCAGTATTAAACCCTGATTTTTAAAATTAGCGAATCGCCTTAAAATAAATGACTTCACACCCCATTCTTCCAAGTTAGCACAAGTTTCATAGAGTTTATCCCCATCATTTACGCCGGGAATAATAACTGCAGAAGCGTTAAGATCAATATTTTCACAAAATATTTTTAAACCATTAATTGACTCTTCAGAAGTTTCATCATTCATCCATTTTCTTCTATTCTCAGGGTTTGTAGAGAATATGGAAAAACTAACTTCATCAATCCCCAATGAAATAAGTTTTTCAGCCATACTTTCATGTTTAATGGGCTTACCACTGGTGTAACCCAAATGTAAACTATAATTCGATTCTTTTAAAGTTGAAACAAGTTCATATAGGTGTGGATAATTAAATACATCGGCACTACCCGCAATAATTATCTTCAGGTCATTATGATTTAATGAAATCAATTCTTCTCTACTTAATTTATCTTTCAAGTCTTTTAAAACACGAGAAAGTGGTTTGAAATCATTACTAACTCTATTAATAATGTTTTGACAATAATCACATCCTATTTGATCGGGAGGGCAATTTATACATCCTATGGGGTTTAAATTATTAAAATCAACATTCTTATAAAAACAAAACTCACAGAAGCCACCGCAATCTATACCGGTTATTCCTCCCACATCAGTTAATATTTCCATAATAGTTATATTGAATGGGTCGTTAAATATTTTTATAAATTTAAGTTTATTTTAAATTAATTTTAGTGTTAATTTAAATTCATGATTTTCATAAATTCTTTGGGATTTTTAATATCCTGCAAAAATTGTTCTTTAGTTATCAATCTTTCAGCAAATTTTTCCTGGGTGTTATTATACTCTGAAATGATTCTCATTTCATTTTCATACATTTGAGTATAATAATCATAATTATTACTATTTCCACCCATATTATTATTTATTAAATTGGATTCATAACTTCTTCGTGCATTTATCTGAAGTTTTTCAGTTTCTTTAT